>DATMWF010000001.1:0-9249 GCA_035562675.1 Arenimonas sp.
TGAAGCTGAGCGTATTGAAGCCGAGCGTCTCGAAGCCGAACGTCTCGAAGCCGAACGTCTCGAAGCTGAACGTGTTGAAGCTGAACGTGTTGAAGCCGAACGTGTTGAAGC
This sequence comes from Arenimonas sp., assembly GCA_035562675.1. Lineage (GTDB taxonomy): Bacteria > Pseudomonadota > Gammaproteobacteria > Xanthomonadales > Xanthomonadaceae > Arenimonas. The sequence goes on from DATMWF010000001.1 coordinate 112, forward strand.
TGAGCGTATTGAAGCTGAGCGTCTCGAAGCCGAACGCCTTGAAGCCGAGCGTGTTGAAGCCGAACGTCTCGAAGCTGAACGTGTTGAAGCCGAACGTGTTGAAGCCGAACGTGTTGAAGCCGAACGCCTTGAAGCCGAGCGTGTTGAAGCCGAGCGTCTCGAAGCTGAGCGTCTCGAAGCCGAGCGTGTTGAAGCCGAGCGCCTTGAAGCTGAGCGTGTTGAAGCCGAACGTCTCGAAGCTGAGCGTGTTGAAGCTGAACGTCTCGAAACTGAGCGTCTCGAAGCCGAACGCGTTGAAGCCGAACGCCTTGAAGCAGAGCGTGTTGAAGCCGCACAAGCTGCCGCCGCACAAGCTGCCGCCGCACAAGCTGCCGCTGCACAAGCTGCCGCTGCACAAGCTGCCGCTGCACTTGAAGCAGCCAAGCGTAACGTTGACGTTAAAGTCGATGTAAAGCGTATTGGAGGAAAGCGCGGTGAAGCGATGAGGTTGGAGGCTAAGCGTTTAGAAGCTAAACGTCTGGAAGCCCTGCGGTTGGAAGCAGAAAATGCGAAATTAAACGATACGGCCGATGTTAGCGCAGCACCTGCGGTTGCAGGCAATCAGGAACATTCCCATGGTCCTGATGTCGAGCGAATTGATGATGCGGCATCTGAACTTGCCAGCAATGAATTAAATAAAATTGAGCACTCTCAAGCCGTTGTTGACGGCACTAAAGAGCAGGAAGAGCAGATGGAAAGCTTGGATATGAGCGACCTCGATGAAGAGCTGTTGGATATCTTCACCGAAGAGGCGAAAGACCTTTTGGATCAAAGCGACAATCTCCTGGTACAGCTGAAGGAGACGCCTGATAACTTCGATCTGCTGTTCGGTCTGCAGCGCAATCTGCACACCATCAAGGGCGGCGCCCGGATGGCCGGGCTGTTCTCGATCGGTGAGCTCAGCCACAGTCTGGAAAGCCTGCTGCAGCCGAATGCCGAGCACGGCATCATACTCAGCCCCCACCAATTTTCGATGGTCGAGAAATCGCTGGACGCGCTGCATCAGATGTCACACAGCGTCGAAGAGCGCAAGGCGCCGGTGTTGTCGTCCGAACTGATGTCCAGCCTTGAAGCCGGCGAGCCATCGGCAGCGCAGGAATCCGCGCACCTTGACGATGTTTCCGAAACGGTCGCCGAGAAACTGCAGGCGCTTAAAGCGCTGTCCGGCCCGATTGAAGTACCTGATCTGGATACTGAAGAGGGACTGCGCACGCCGCAGGAAGTGGTGCGTATCCGTGCCGACCTGCTCGAGCAACTGGTTAATTTCGCCGGTGAGGTCGCCATTTACCGCGCCCGCCTCGAGCAGCAGCTTGGCCTGTTCAAGACCAACCTGGTCGAACTGGACCAGACCACATCCCGTCTGCGCGAACAGCTGCGGCGACTCGATATCGAAACCGAAGCGCAGATCGCCGCGCGGAATATCCGCGAAACGGACCATGACAAGCAGGATTTCGATCCGCTGGAACTCGACAGGTTCACCAACCAGCAGCAGTTGTCGCGCTCACTGGCGGAAACCTCGAACGATCTCGTCAACCTGCAGGCGACCATGGACGACCTCACCCGTCACCATGAAACATTGCTTCTGCAGCAGTCGCGGGTCAGTTCGGAACTGCAGGAAGGCCTGATGCGTACGCGCATGCTGCCGTTCGAATCCCTGTTGCCCCGCCTGCGCCGCGTGCTTCGCCAGGCATCCCAGGACGCCGGCAAGCAAGTGCAGCTTAAAGTGGAAGGCGCACACGGCGAAATGGACCGCACGGTGCTCGACCGCATGATCGCGCCGCTGGAACACCTGCTGCGCAATGCGGTCGCCCACGGCATCGAAACGCCGAAAGAACGTAAAAATGCCGGAAAGCCGGAAACCGGCGCCGTGGTCATCAACATATCGCACGAAGGTACCGAAGTCGTCCTGTCGGTCCGCGACGACGGCCGTGGCCTGGATGTCAAACAGATCCAGAAAAAAGGCGTGGAACGCGGCCTGATCGAAGCGGGTGCGGTGCTCAGCGAGCAGCAGATCCTCAATCTCATCACCCAGACCGGCTTCACGACTGCCGATGCCATTACCCGACTGTCCGGCCGAGGCATCGGCATGGATGTGGTCAGCAATGAAATCAAGAACCTGAACGGCAACCTGAGCATCCAGACGGCACTCAAGAAAGGCACCGAGTTCATCATCCGCCTGCCGTTGAACCTGGCTGTGACCAAAGCGGTTTTCGTCAAGATCGGCGAAAGCCAGTTCGCGATACCCATCGCGTCGGTGGACGGCGTCGGCCGCATCGGCCGCGAGGAGCTCGAAGACAAGATGCAGCTTGAAAGCCCTGAATTCGGCTACGCGGGCAACAAGCACAAAATCTACGATCTCGGAAACTTGCTCGAACTGCCTGCCGCCAAGGCACTGGGAAGCATGCAGGTGCCGATGCTGCTGTCGAAATCAGGACAGGACCGCATCGCCATCTGCGTCGACCAGGTGCTCGGCAGCCAGGAAATCGTGGTCAAGCCGGTCGGTCCGCAGGTCACCTCCATTCCCGGCGTTTACGGCGCAAGCATCATGCCGGATGGCGGTGTGGTGGTGATTCTGGATCTGGCGCCCTTGGTCCGCCACAACGCCTCCAGGCATAAACCGCAGTTGGTGGAAGCGGTGGACGCCAATGCGCGCTCGATGCCGCTGGTGATGGTGGTCGACGACTCGATCACCATGCGCAAAGTGACATCACGCATCCTGGAACGCAACAACTATGAAGTGATCGTCGCCCGTGATGGCCTGGAAGCCATCGAGAAAATGGCGGAACAGGTGCCCGATCTGGTCCTGCTGGACATCGAAATGCCGCGGATGGACGGCTATGAAGTCGCTCAGAACATGAAGGCCGATTCCCGCCTGCAGAACGTGCCGATCATGATGATCACCTCGCGTACCGGTGAGAAACACCGCCAGCGCGCGTTTGAACTCGGCGTGGAGCGTTATCTGGGCAAACCGTATCAGGAGTTCGAGCTGATGCGCCAGGTCAATGAAATCTTCAAAAAATAACCGATGAAAACGGCCGTCGCTCAGCGTGTCGTCGTCATGGGCCGGGAAGGCCAGGCACGCGACCAGTTGGTTGCTGCCTTGTCCGAACTGGGGGTTACCCCGGTCTGGGTCGGCAAACCGGTCCAGAGCAATCCGGAACAGATGTCGGAGCTGAACGCCAACAGGGTCATCGTCAGCCTGGAGCCTTCGATTGAGCCGGAGCTTGAGCCCTATGCCGACTTCCTGAGCCGGTCCGCGATCACGGTCCTTTACGACGATGCGGAAACCACGCGCAACCTGAGCGGCTGGGATCTCAAGCGATGGGCACGGCATATGGCGGCCAAAGTGCTCGGCAGGGACATGCTGCCGCAGGCGCCGCGTGGCTCAGAGCCGGAAACCGCCAAACCCGACGAATCAGCCGCTGATGCCGGCGCTTACGACGCCTTACCGGCATGGAACCGGTCACAGGCATCGAATGATGATGCGGAAGCCGCCTCCGCGCTGCAGACCCATTCGGCTTGGCAGGATACCGAACACTACGATGAACTGGCGATCGATCCGGACGAGTTGAACGCCGCGCTTGAAAAACTCAGTCAAAGCCTGTCGGCCGGGTTCAATCAGGATGAAATCCTGGAGCTGAGTTTTGAACAGAAACCGGTTGGCGAAAATGAACAGGCGGCGACTGACGCCCCGGCGCCTGCCGGTAAGACATTCTCGGCGGAGCTGGACTTCGGTTTTGACGGGTTCAACAGCACCATGGACCTGATTCCAATGGACGCCGTTGATGGCGAATCGGCTGATGTGCCCCAGATCGATTTACGACTGTCAGACGGGTTCACGCTCCAGGAAGCCGACGGGATTTCGGATGCGGGTCTGGTCCACGAAGGTCCAGAAGTGTCGGCTGAACCGGAGGGTGCGCTGGCCTTTCAATCGGATGCGGATTATGCGGCACTTTTCTCCAGCCTGACCGATCAGGCTGCGGACATACCCGCCTATGATCTGTCCAAATTCACGTTGGCCGATGACATTAACGCCGGATCGCACGATGCGGCGCGTGCTGGCGAGGAACACGACCCCGCCCTTGACCGGAAAACCATGTATCTGGTGATTTCGGGCCTTGGCGGGCCGGTTGCGGTGCGTACCCTGCTTGGTCAGGTGAGTTCCGGCTTTCAGGGCATCCTGGCGATAGCGCACGACATCGAAGCCGGACAGCTGCCCAAGCTGCGCGACCAATTCCAGAAGATCACCGATGTTCCCATCACGGTGCCCGAATCGGATGAGTTCCTGAAAACCGGCAACATCTACCTGCTTCCCCGCAAACACACGTTGCAGTCCACTTCCCTGGGCTATCAGTGCATACCCGGCGCCAGTTTGGCCGGCTATATCGACCAGATGGACCATAATGCGGAAATACTTATCCTCAGCGGGGCGGATGCTCTGCTTGCGCAGCAGCTTATCCAGGTCAGCGCGGTGGTGAACAATATCCACGTGCAGCAGCCCGCGGACTGCTTCGAGCCGACCTTGGCGCAGATATTGGTCAATGTCGGAGCGCCTGTGATCGATCAAGACGTGACGGCACAATGGTTCAACTAATCAAACGGAACTGAATATGGAAAGCAATACGTTAGAACAAATGCGTGGGGTATTGATTACGCTGCAGGGCGGCAAAGTGCTGCTGCCCAATACCACCGTATCGGAAATCATCTCCTACATCGCGCCGGAGACCGTGAACGGCAAGCCGGACTGGTATCTGGGCGCCATCCGCTGGAAGGGCTACCGGCTGCCATTGGTGTCTTTGTCGGGATTGATCGGCTGGCAGGGCAGCGCATCGCCCGCCGGCGCCAAGATCTCCATCCTGAAAGCGTTGTCCGGCGAATCCAAAATGCCGTATTACGCCATCCTGACCCAGGGCTTCCCGCGCTTGGTGAACATCGCGTCCAACCAATTGCTGGACGACGCGGAACACGACAGCACCCTGTATTATTCAGCCTACCTGAATGACGAAGCGGTTTCCGTGCCTGACCTGGAACAGGTCGAAAAGCTGATCAACGAACAGCATTTCTGATCACCAATCACCGAAGCGTGACTGCAGGGCGGCGATTGCCGCCATGCCGGCCGTTTCCGTGCGCAGTATGCGGGGGCCGACCCGCAGGCCCTTGAAGCCGGCGGTCTGCAACAGGCGGATGTCGCGTTCTGAGAACCCGCCCTCCGGGCCGATGGCGAGAAGCATGTCAACGGTTCTGTCCGGCTCCAGTCCATGGATGCCTTGCGCCGCCTCGGGATCCAGATAATAGGCATGATCGTGCTTTACCGCCCCATTCATCTGGTTGATGGCGATCGGCGGGTGCAGCGCAGGCAGGATGGCGCGGCCGCTCTGCTCGCAGGCCGAGCGGATGACACCTTGCCAGTGGCCCAGTTTCCTGTCGGAACGCTCGCCGTCCAGCTTGACTTCGGTCCGGTCGGAAACCATCGGGGTGAACGCGCAGACGCCCAGCTCGGTGGCCTTCTGCAGGATCCAGTCCATTTTCTCGCCACGTGCGATGCTTTGGAACAGATGGATGCGCAGGGGCGACTCATTGTCGACCGCATGGCAGGACAGGATGCGCGCTTTCGCGCCTTTTTTATCGATGGCGGTGATTTCCGCCGGATAATCGTTGCCGTCGCCGTTGAACAGGTTGAACACGTCACCGGTCTTGAGACGCAGGACGCGGACGATGTGGTTGCCGGCCGCTTCCGGAAGCGCCAGTTCAGTCCCGGGCACCAGCGGCGCGTCGATATAACTGCGGATGGTTCTCATGCACATGCCTCATCGATGGCGGCGGCGGTGGCGCGGTAAAGGAATTCGCATTCCTCCGGTGTGATGCAATACGGCGGCATCCAGTAAAGTATATCGCCCAAAGGCCTCAGCACGGCGCCGTGGCGCAGTCCTGCGCGGTAAGCGCGCAAGCCCCTTCGCTGAGCGGGCGGAAACGGCCTGCCGTCAGCCTGCGCCATCTCGAAGGCGACGATCATGCCGGTCTGGCGGACCTGGGCGATGTTCGGATGCGACTCCAGCTGCGCGGCCAAGCCGCGCATATGCGTGGCGGTGGCTCGGTTGCCTTCAATCACATGGTCGCTGTCGAAGATGGACAGGCTGGCCAGGGCGGCGGCGCAGCCGAGTGGATTGCCGGTGTAACTGTGCGAATGCAAGAAGCCACGGCTGCGTTCGTCGGAAAGGAAACTCTCGAAAACCGTCTCGGTCGTCAGCACGGCCGACATCGGCAGAAAACCGCCGGTCAACCCCTTGGACAGGCACAGGAAATCGGGGCTGATGGCCGCCTGCTCGCAGGCGAAAAAGGTGCCGGTGCGGCCGAAGCCGACCGCGATTTCATCGGCGATCAGGTGTATGCCGTACTGGGTGCACAGGCGCCTGGCCTGCTCTAGATAGACCGGATGGTACATGCGCATGCCGCCGGCGCACTGCACCAGCGGTTCCAGGATCAAGGCGCTGACTTCGTGATGGTGCCTTGCGATGATCGCTTCCAGCTCGTCGGCGCAGCGCAGCGCGCATTGGGCGTCGGTTTCATGTTCGTGTTTCTCGAAATAATCCGGCGAGGGCGCGAACAGCGGCTGAAGCAGCAGCGGTGAATACACCTGCCGGTACAAGGGGATATCGGCCATCGACAAGGCGCCCAAGGTCTCGCCATGGTAGCTGTTGCGCAGGGCGATGAACCGGTTTTTCGCCGGCTTGCCTTGGTTGGCATGGCTGTGGAAGCTCATCTTGAGCGCGACTTCGACGGCCGCCGAACCGTTGTCGGCGTAAAACACGCGGGTAAGGCCTTCGGGGCTGATCGCGACCAGTTTCTCGGCCAGTTCCAGCCCGGGCTGGTGCGAAAACCCGGCGAACAGGACATGCTCAAGGCCCATCGCCTGGTCCGCGATGGCCTGCGCGATGCGCGGCTCGGCATGGCCGAACAGGTTGGTCCACCAGCTGCTGATGGCGTCCAGATAGCGGTTGCCTTCGATATCCTCCAGCCAGACGCCGCGTCCGGAACGTATCGGAATAAGCGGCAGGGTGTCGGGATGCTCCGCCATCTGCGTACAGGGATGCCACAGCACGGATAAATCGCGCTGATGCCAGCTCCGTAGATCCTGGGGCGGGGTGTAAGTCGGCATAATTCGCAATCCTCTATCTAGTCAGCGTAGCTGAAGTGCGCGACAATGAAAACATGAGTTCCTACCCTATTATCCATTCCCGGCAACTAATTGAAAACAACCACGGCAAGCGCGAAGCGCTTGATCTGGAGTTTTCAAACGGCGAACGCAGGCGCTATGAACGCACCATCCAGCAGGGCAATGGCGCGGTGATGATCGCCGCCATGCCCGACAGGGACACCGTGCTGCTGATCAAGGAGTACGCCGCCGGCACCGACCGCTACGAGCTGTGCCTGCCGAAAGGCCGCATCGACAAGGGTGAGACGCCGCTGCAGGCAGCGGATCGCGAGTTGAAGGAAGAGGCCGGTTTCGGCGCCCGCAAATTGACCTATCTGCGCTCCATCACCTTGGCGCCGACCTACATGACGCATGCCATCGACTTGATCCTGGCCGAGGATCTGTATCCCGAGCGGCTGGTCGGCGATGAACCGGAACTGCTGGAAGTGCTGCCTTGGCGCCTCGACAACCTGCATGAGCTGGTGGTGCGTGAAGACTGTTCCGAAGGCCGTAGCATGGCGGCATTGCTGTACATCAAAGAAATGATGGCCCGGCGGCCATGAAGCGGTGGGCGGAGCAGATCAGCGAGATCGCACGCCGTGCCGGTGATGAGATCATGGCCGTTTACCGGCAGGATTTCTCCGTTTACGAAAAAGCCGATGCCTCGCCCTTGACCCAGGCCGATCTGGCCGCGCACCACTGCATCGTCGGCCTGTTGCCCGACATCGAAGCTTCACTGCCGATCCTGTCCGAAGAATCGGCGGATATCGATTGGGCGATACGACGGCAATGGCCGCGTTATTGGCTGGTCGATCCGCTCGACGGTACGCGCGAGTTCATCAAGAAGAACGATGAGTTCACGGTCAATATCGCGTTGATCGAGAACGGCGAGCCGGTGCTGGGCGTGGTCTATGCGCCGGCCATGGATTGGCTATTGGTCGGCGGCCGCGGCCTGGATGTGCAATGGTTCAAGGGTGCTGAGCAGGGAACTGCGCGGGTTGCCAAAGCGCTCAGTCCGCTGCGGGTGGCTGCAAGCCGTTCGCACCGGGATGAAAAAACCCAGGCCTATCTCGATCAGATCGGCGCGGTCGATACGGTCGGGCTCGGTTCGTCGCTGAAATTCTGCAGGATAGCCACCGGCGAGGTCGATCTGTATCCCCGTTTCGGGCCGACTTCCGAATGGGATACCGCCGCCGCGCAGGCGGTGCTGGAAGCTGCCGGCGGCGGCGTGTTCACCCTCGATGGCAATCCGCTGCGTTACAACCAGAAGGAATCGTTGCTGAATCCGCATTTCATCGCGGTCGGTGACCGCGGGATTGCCTGGCAGGACTGGTTGTGAGCGTCGCCATCCAGGAACTGCTGGACATCATGCGAACCCTACGCGACAAGGATAACGGCTGTCCTTGGGACCTGCAGCAGGACTTCCGCTCATTGGCGCCTTATGCCATCGAAGAGGCCTATGAAGTCGCCGATGCCATCGAGCGCGGCGACTTCGACGACCTGCGCGACGAGCTCGGCGATCTGCTGCTGCAGGTGGTGTTCCATGCCCAGCTGGCGAAAGAGCGGGGCTTGTTTGAGTTCGATGACGTGGTCGCCGCCATCAATGACAAGATGCTGCGCCGGCATCCGCATGTCTTCGGCGATGACAGCGTCGCAAGCGCCGAAGCGCAGACCGCGGCGTGGGAAGACCATAAAAAGCGCGAATGCGAAGCCAGATCCGGCGCCGATGCCAGCGCCCTGTCCGGCATAAGCGGCGGACTACCGGAATGGCAGCGCGCCACCAAGCTGCAGAAGCGGGCGGCGACGGTCGGCTTCGACTGGCCGGATGTCGAAGACGTGTTCGCCAAGCTGCATGAAGAAATCGAGGAGGTCCGTGCGGAGTTCGCCAAGGGCCGTGGGCATGAGGC
>DATMWF010000002.1:0-1585 GCA_035562675.1 Arenimonas sp.
GCTGAAGGCGTTTGGCACGGTGAAATCCTGAAAGCGCCGCTCGGCGAAAACGGTTTCGGTTACGATCCGATCTTCTGGGATCCGCAGCTGAAGCAATCCGCCGCGCAGGTGCCTTCTGAACTGAAAAACCGGATCAGTCACCGCGGCCGCGCCCTGGCCGAACTGCGCGCGAAGCTGGCCGCGCATGCCTGAACTGATGCCGCCGCCGCTGGCGCTTTACATCCACATTCCCTGGTGCGTGAAGAAATGCCCGTACTGCGACTTCAACTCGCATGGGCAAAAAGGCGAAGTGCCGGCAGCTGAATATATCGCCGCCCTCACCCGCGATCTGGAGCAGGACCTGCCTCTGGTGTGGGGCCGCACCATCAGCAGTGTGTTCTTCGGCGGCGGAACGCCCAGCCTGTTTTCCGGCGCGGCCATCGGTGAGATCCTGGGCATGGCCAATTCGCGGCTGCGCTTCGCGCCGAACTGTGAAATCACCCTGGAGTGCAATCCCGGCACCGCCGAGCACGACCGCTTCGCCAGCTACCTTATGGCCGGCGTGAACCGGCTCAGTTTCGGCGTGCAGAGTTTCGATGACGGCTGCCTGCAGCGCCTGGGTCGGATCCACGACGCCGAGCGCGCACGCACAGCGGTGATCAGCGCGCAGGATGCGGGTTTCGCCAACATCAACCTCGATCTGATGTACGCCCTGCCCGGGCAGACACTGGCCATGGCCTTGAACGATGTGGAAAAGGCCATCGCGCTGCAGCCGCAGCACCTCTCGCATTACCAGCTGACGCTGGAACCGAACACGCTGTTCGCGGCCAAGCCGCCGGCCGGCATGCCGGAAATGGACGATGCCTGGGACATGCAGGAAGCCTGTATCGCACGCATGGCCGACGCCGGCTTCGCGCAATACGAAGTGTCGGCGTACGCCAAGCCCGGCAAGCGCTGCCAGCACAACCTGAACTACTGGACCTACGGCGATTACCTCGGCATCGGCGCCGGCGCGCACGGCAAGATCAGCAGCGGTCACGACGGCCGCATCCTGCGGCGTTGGAAGCCGAAGCATCCGGAAACCTACATCGCGAACGCCGGCACACCGGCCGGCATCGGTAGCGACGAATTCGTGCTGCCGGAAAACCGGCCGTTCGACTACATGCTGAACGCGCTGCGCCTGGTGGACGGTTTCTCGCTCAGTGATTTTGAATTCCGTACCGGCCTTGACCGAGAAGCGATCGCGCCGCAGTTGGATCAGGCCGTGCAGCGCGGCTGGCTGGAGATCTCGGGCGATTGGGCGAAACCCACCGAGCTGGGCATGCGGTTTGCCAATGATGTGATGGGCTTGTTTCTGGCTTAATGCTTGCTCAAAGAGTACGGAGATCATCATTCAAACGGCAATGTTCTCCGTTCCCTTTATGCAAAATTCCTGCACAAAATATTCACGCCATTGCTATACTGTCCCCACTTCAAGTGTTCGGGAAGTTGGTGAAAGTCCAACACTGCCCCCGCAACGGTAAGTCAGGTAAGCCATTCACGATGCCACTGGGAAACTGGGAAGGCGAATGGCGGCGGTACTGATGAGTCCGGAGACCGGCTTGAA
>DATMWF010000003.1:0-3130 GCA_035562675.1 Arenimonas sp.
TCCAGCAGCGGCACCAGCAACAGGCCGGAGCCGGTCAGCAGCATCAGGATGCCGCCCGCGATGCAGGCTTTGAGCAGCGACATCGGAGGGCCCGGCTTGCTCAGGATCATGACGGCGACCAACACGGCGATATACGGCAAGGTCAGCGCCATGCCGTAGGCCACCGGCAGCGCGATGCCGACGCCGAGGGTCAACCGGATCACCGGCCGGCTGGACGGGTCAATCCAATGCCGCTCAATAGACATACGACAGCAGGCTCATCAGCCGGATGTAAAGCCTGCCCAGCAGCCGCGTCATGAAAGCATCCTCGGTATAGATGATGACATCGGCCTGTCCGCCGACACGCACGCCCCTGAGCCTGGCAAGTTCCGAGCGCTCGAACTCGACGGCCACCGGGAAGCGCTGCGCCTGGCGCAGCCAATCGCGGCTGTTGTCGATTTCCGGCAAGCTGCCTGCGGGCGGTTCCTTGCCCGAACTGACCCCACTGCCGATGCTGCGCACGCGGCCCTTGAGCACCGTGCCCGGCATGGCATCGAGCAGGATGCCGACTTCGTCTCCCGGCTTGACGTTGCCCAGGTTGTTTTCGGTCATCTCGGCGCTGATCCACAGATCATGGATGGCGATCAGGGTCAGGCTGGGCGAGCCGGTCTGTACGAATTGGCCGACATCGGTGCGCAGATCGGTCACCAGGCCGCGTGCCGGCGCGGCCACCAGGGTGCGTCTGAGGTCCAGTTCGGCTTTGGCGATGGCCGATCGGGCGCTGGCCAGCTTGGCATTGTCGGCGCCGATGCCGCCGACGCTTTCCACGGCGCGGACCACATCGGCCTCGGCGGCGACGACCTGCGCCCGCGATTTTTCACGGTCGGCGCGTACGCCTTCCAGCCGCCGTACCGAGATCGCGCCGGCGTCCTCGGCATACAGCTGTTCCTGACGGCTGGCGTCCTGCTCGGCCTTCAGACGGCCGGCCTGCGCCGCACGCAGCGACGCTTTCGCCGATTCGACGCCGGCCAGCGAGGCGTTCACGCCGCTGGCCACGGAGGCGTAATCGGCCTTGGCGCGGTCAAGCGCGATCCGGTATTGGCTGGCATCGAGCTCAAACAAGGGACTGCCCCGTTTGACTTCATCGTTGTTCTTGACGAACACTTTGCTGACCGAACCGGCTACTTCCGCCGAAACCGGCACGACAAATGCCTGCACGCGCGCCTGCGTGGAATAGGGCGTCAGCCGGTCGGCGACGAAATAGCACAGCAGGCTGAAGGCTATCAAGCCCAGCAGGGCCATGGATGTTTTACGGGCCGCGCGCCCCGGTTGCTCAGGGGTGGCAGCCGCTTTACGGACTGGCGCGTTCTTGTCGTTCATCGTTGCCTCGCATCGGTTTTTGCATCAGGGTTCGGCGGCACCGGCAGCGGCGCTTCGAGCAGATCGCCCCAGTTGCTGCGGGCTTTCATGGTCTGGATGGTCGCCTCATCCAGCAACGGCCGTGTCCGTCCGGCTTCCCAGCCGCCGCCCATGGCTTTATACACGGCGATCAGGCTGCTGATCACCGTGCCGCGGTTGCTGATCACCCGCTCCTGTTGGCTGAACAGCGCGCGCTGCGCATCCAGCACACGCTCGAAATCGGCCATGCCTTCGCGGTACTGGAGGTTGGCGATGTCCAGCGAACGCCGCGCGGCTTCCTCGGACTGCTGCAGCAGCCCGACCTGTTCAAGGCTCTTGCTGTAAGACACCGACGCGTCGTCAACGTCCCTCGCGGCCTGCAGCACGGCGTCGCGGTAGATTTCCGCGAGCTGCTGGAAGCGCGCGTCCTGCACCCGCACATTGTTGCGGATCAGTCCGTGGTCGAACACATTCCAGGTCAGCGCCGGCCCCAAGCCGGTATCCAAGGTGGTTGGCGCGCCGTTCAGTGAAACGGCCGACAGGCCGAGCGATCCGAGCAGGGTGAATGATGGGTACAAATCGGCTTCCGCCACGCCGATCAGGGCCGATTGGGCGGCCAGCTGCATTTCCGCCACGCGCACATCCGGGCGGCGGCGCAGCATCTCGGCCGGCAGATCAACGATGATGTTCAAGCCGGCATCGGGGACGACGCCGGTACCACCGCTCATTTCCGGCAACGGGCCGGGCACGCGGGACAACGTCGTGGCCAAGGCGTTCTGGGCCTTGCGCAGGCTCGCCTCCAGCGGCGGGATGCTGGCCAAGGTGCTCAGGTATTGGGTTTTGGCCTGCTGCACGTCCAGTTCGGACTCATTGCCGCTTTTGAACAGCAGCTGGGTGATGTCCAGGCTGCGCTTCTGAATCGCCGCGTTTTCATGCGCGATCTGCAGGCGCGCCTCCAGCGTGCGGATGCTCACGTACAGATCGGCGGTCTGTGCCGCGATCAGCACCTGCAGATCATCGTACTGGGCTACGGAAGCCAGATAAGCGGCATCGGCGGCTTCAATGCCGCGCCGGAAGCGGCCCCAGAAATCCATTTCCCAGCCCAGACTGAAACCCAGGCCGTATTGCACCAGGCTCTGGTTGGTGGACGGCGCGCTGCCGCCGTTCTGGCGGCGATCGACGGCCAGCACGCTGCCGTCGACCTGCTGCAGCTGCGGATACAGCGTACTGCCGGCGATGCCCAGCTGCGCCCGCGATTCCAGGATGCGCAGCCCGGCGACACGCACGTTGCGGTTTTTATGCAAGGCCTCATCGATCAGGGCGGTGAGCACTGGGTCGTTGAAATACCGCCACCACTGCCCGAACTCGGCCTGCGCCGTTCCCGATGGCGCCTGATTCAGGCTGCCGCTTTGCCAAGTATCCGGCAACGCCGATTCCGGACGGACATAGTCCGGACCCACCACGGTGCACGCGCACAGCGAAGCGGCGCACAGCAACGCCGGCAGTCGTGTCAGCCGAATGACGGGCCTTGAACCTGCCACAGTGATTACTCGGCCGGATCGGAAGCTGCGGTAGCTGCTGCATCCTGAGGCGTAGCCTCGATGGGCTCCTGCAAATCCACCCAGCCCATGAACATCTGGTAGCCCAGCGCCAACATGACCGCGCCCAGGAACATGCCCAGCAAACCGCCGGCCACCATGCCGCCCAAAGCGCCCAGCAAAATGACCGGCATCGGGGCATCCACGCCGCGGCC
>DATMWF010000004.1:0-2642 GCA_035562675.1 Arenimonas sp.
CCGGGCCGCAACCCGAAAACGGGTGAGGAAATTCCCATTACCGCACGCACCGTGGTAACCTTTCGTCCTGGCCAAAAACTAAAAGAACGGGTTGAAAACTATGTTGGATCCGGGCAGTAACCGCGAACTTCCGGAAATACCCGCCAAGCGGTACTTCACCATCGGCGAAGTCAGCGAACTGTGCGATGTGAAGCAGCATGTGCTGCGTTACTGGGAAACCGAATTCGAAACGCTGAACCCGGTCAAGCGCCGCGGCAACCGCCGTTACTACCAGCATCACGACGTGCTTAAGGTCCGCGAAATCCGCGATCTCCTTTACCATCAGGGCTATACCATCGGCGGCGCGCGCCTGCGTCTTGAAGGGCACTCGAAACAGGAGGCGGAAAAATCCGCCGCCGCCGTCCAGATCAAGCAGCTTCGTTCCGATCTGGAGGAAATCCTTCGCGTTTTAAGCTGAATGCGCCGCTGTGCAGGCGTTTGATACGCTATAATAGCCACATGATTCGGGGCGTAGCGCAGCCTGGTAGCGCATTTGCCTGGGGGGCAAAGGGTCGTGAGTTCAAATCTCGCCGTCCCGACCAATCATACGAAAAAAAGAGCCGCTTTTAGCGGCTCTTTTTTTTATGCAAGGATTCGCCGCCGGCTCAGAACAGGGCGCTATCCAAGGCCATCAGCGACGCGCTGCCGCTGCGGATGCTTTGGGCGTGCTGGCCGGCCCGCGGCAGTATGCGCGCGAAATAGAAGCGCGCGGTTTCCAATTTCGCCGTGGCGAACGCCGCATCCTCTTTTGCCGCTGCGACCGTCGCCGACTGCGCCAGCCAGTACGCCAGGCAGCTGTAGGCGGAAAGGAACAGGTAGTCGTAGGACGCCGCGCCGAGCTCTTCGGGATTGGCGGCGGCCTTCTGCGCGATTTCGCCGGTGACCTTGCCCCATAGGGCCGCGCTTTCGCGCAGCGCCGCGTTGAACTCGCTGTCCGGATTGGCGGCGCAGAACGCGTCGATCTGGCCGAGGAAAACCTTCAGCCCGGCGCCTTGGGTGTGCAGGGTCTTGCGGCCCAGCAGGTCAAGCGCCTGGATCTGCGTGGTGCCTTCATAGATGGTGGTGATGCGCGCATCGCGGGCCAGCTGTTCCATGCCCCATTCCTGCACGTAGCCATGCCCGCCGAAGCACTGCAGGGCATGGTAGGCGCACTCGTTGGCCCATTCGGTGAGCGCGGCTTTGACGATCGGGGTCAGGAAGCCCAGGTACATTTCAGCCTCGGCGCGTTCTTCCGCGCTGGCGGCGCGTTCGGCCTTGTCGACCTGCAGCGTGGCCTGGTAGGCCAGGCAGCGCGCGCCCTCGGTCAGCGCCTTGCAGGTCAGCAGCATGCGCCGCACGTCGGGATGCACGATGATCGGATCGGCGGGTTTGTCGGGGTATTTCGCGCCGCTCAGCGACCGCATCTGCAGGCGGTCGCGGCTGTAGGCCAGGGCGTTCTGGTAGGCACGGTCCATCAGCCCCAGACCCTGCAGGCCGACGGCGATGCGCGCCGAATTCATCATGGTGAACATGGCGTTCAGTCCGCGGTTGGCCTCACCGATCAGATAGCCCCTCGCGTCGTCGAAATTCATCACGCAGGTGGCCGAGCCATGGATGCCCATCTTGTGTTCGATGGATCCGCAGCGCAGGGTATTGGCTTCCAGCAGGCCGCCTTGGGCATCGACGTTGATCTTGGGCACGATGAACAGGGAAATGCCCTTGACGCCGGCCGGTGCGTCAGGAAGGCGCGCCAGTACCAGGTGGACGATGTTGTCGGTCAGGTCGTGTTCGCCGCCGGTGATGAAGATCTTGGTGCCGCTGAGCGCATAGGTGCCGTCGCCGTTCGGCACGGCGCGGGTCTTCAGCAAGCCCAGGTCCGATCCGCAATGCGGTTCGGTCAAACACATGGTGCCGGTCCAGCGCCCGTCGATGATGGCCTTCAGGAACACGTCCTGCTGCCAGGCGTCACCATGGTGCTTCAGGGCTTCCGTGGCGCCATGCGAGAGCAGGGGGTAGTTGCCCCAGGACAGGTTGGCGGCATCGATCATTTCCTTGAATACGGCCGCCAGGCTTTCCGGCAGACCTTGGCCGCCGAGTGTCTCGGACGCGGTCAATCCGCTCCAACCGCCGTCGACGAACTGTTGGTAGGCCTGTTTGAAGCCGTCCGGGGTGGTCACCGCGCCGCTGTCCTTGTCGAAACGGCAGCCTTGACGGTCGCCGCTGCCGTTCAACGGCGCAAGCACCTGCTCGGTGAACTTGGCCGCTTCTTCCAGGACGGCATCGAGCAGCTCGCGGTCGGCGTTGTCGAAACCGAGCTGTCGGTAGCATTGTTCGGCCTGCAGCAGGTCGAACATCACGAATTTCATGTCTTTGAGCGGGGCTTTGTATGTATTCATCGGGATTGTCTGTTTTAGTGGGTTGGCGAGATGATGTTAGCGGTAAACGCCATCCAGCCCGGGGGCGGGATTCAGGCGGCCTTGGTAAGTCAAGGGGTAGGTTTTATCGGGCGCGATGCTGTCGATGGTGCCGTCCAGCACATACCGGATGGATTGGTCTTTGCCCATGCGCTCGGTCAGCATCTGCTGGGTCGCTGCCGGAAACGGCATGGCGACTGTATAGATTTC
>DATMWF010000005.1:0-5099 GCA_035562675.1 Arenimonas sp.
CCTGCAGGCGCGTATCCGCGCCGAACTCAAGCCCGACGGCTGGTGGCCGGCCGTGGCGCAGGGCGCCATCGCGGTGGAATCGCTGAGCGCCAAACCGGAAATCACCGCCCTGTTCGCGGCCCTGAACGACAGGCCGACCGAGCTGCGGGTGCGTGCCGAACGCGCGATGAACAAGGAGCTGCACGGTTCCTGCCAGGTGCCGGTGGCGGCCTATGCCGAGATGGATGGCGATGCCATGACCCTCACCGGTTGGGTTGGAGATGCTGCTAATATTCGTTCCGTATCTGCAACGGCAAAAGGCGATGCCAATGCACCGGAAACGCTCGGCCAGAAAGTGGCAGAACTATTATTCGCGCAAGGCGCGGCGGAATTGTTGAATATTTAAATGGCTGTCATTCCCGCGAAAGCGGGAATCCACATCAAATAATATCGAAATATAAATCTCGCCATTCTGGATTATTTCTTTCGATAAGTTCAATTTTCCATTCGCGTCGCCATTTCTTCAACTGCTTTTCACGTTGAATGGCTTCTTGCATGGTTCCATGCAATTCGAAGTAAACCAGGATCGTCACATCATACTTCTTTGTGAAGCATTCGATTACGTGTTGTTTATGTTGCCAGACACGTGCCACCAGATTACTGGTGACACCGATGTAAAGCGTGCCATTAAGCTTACTGGCGAGAATATAAACAGAAGGGTTTGGCATTGAAATGGATTCCCGCATTCGCGGGAATGACAGAGGGTTTATTTTAAGAATGACTTCAGGGTAAGCAGGTCTCTGGAGTTTTCATGTCAGATAATATCTCAATTCCTGCTTCAAAATACGCCTTATTCGGGTCAGGTCTATTGCTCCGATAGCCGAGCTTTGTTAATTCGCGGTCTTCTGACTTTAAAATCCAAACAACGCGAAGTTTGTGGATTAAGATCTCATGCACCTCCTTTTCAGAGTTCGCGGAAATGCATTCATCACGAATTGATTTTACTGGAACGATATGTTCGAAGTGGAAGATTGATCTCCCTTTGTCGAATTTATGCTGGTCATGCCAATTTTTGGTGCGAATATCAATTTTTAATTGATCGGCAATTTCTTGAGCTGACTTACTAACACCTGGGGCGATAAAATTCGTACATTTTTTTATATCATCACTTATTGATTCCAGAAATCTTGCTCTATGGGCTGCTGGAATACGCAGTTTATTAGTTGCATTGCATTTGATAAAAATTGATTGGGCAAATGGAAGGAGCAGATCATTGGTCGTTGCAGTATTCATTAGAAATTCTCCTGCTTGTAATTCAATAATACAGGCCCACCACATGCTTGGCTTCGGCGAAGAACAGCCAGCGCCCGATGAACACGCCGACGATGCCGGAGACGGCGGCCAAGCTGTACAGCCAGGGCTGATTGAGCGTCCAGGCGCCGATGCAGGCGATCAGCGGAACGGCAAAACCGGACAGGCTGCAGAATTCGCGGAAGCGTGCGCTGTGCTTGCGTGCCAGCACATGCACCATTTCCTTGGTGATGTAATTGGCTTCGGTATGCGGATTTTCGAACACATGCACCGTGCGCTCCTCCGGCAGACCCAGGGCGCTGCTGCGTGAGAGGGCCAGCGGCCTGTCGTTGTTGCGCCAGTAGCGGGTCATCAGCCACAGGTTGAGCATCGCGAACACCGCCAGTACCGGTGCGAAGGTCCAGATCGCGAACAGGCTGGCCAGCCAGAGTCCGCCGGTATACAGGCTGCCGAGAAGGTAAATCGGCAACACCGTGCCGTGCTGCCAGGCCGGTACGGTCTTCAGGCAATGGTAGATCTTCGCGGTGCAGAAGACGGTGGCCATGCTCAGCACCATCAAGGCGGCCGCCAGGCCCTTCTGCACGGCGCCGTGCTCCGGAAAGAACGCGATCAGCACGGCGGGAATGAAGCACAACACGGCGGCAACGCCTTCCCGCGACAGCCAGGAGCTGCGCCACTGCGAGAACGCGCGCCAGGCGCGTTCCCTGCGACCCAGATGCAGGGTGGAGCTCAGCAGGCCGGCGGTCACGAACAGCGCACCGATGCCAAGCGCCATGTAATCCCTGGCGCCGAAATCGCGGTCATGGCCGAGCAGCGAACTGGCCCACCAGAACCACAGGCCATAACCGACACCGGACAGCGTACTGAAGAAAATGACCGACAGGGCGGGATGCATCAGCGGCTCAGGATTTTATCAAGCCAGCGCAGGGCGCCGGGCAGTTCGGAAGGGTCGAGCCGCTCATCGTCCGGCGCGGTGCGGACAGGCTGCTTTTGGCGCGGCGGCAGGTAGCGGTTGACCGGTTGGTAGCCGAGTTCCGGCATCAGCGCCCGGCCGCCGCGCGCCAGCGACTTCAGCGATACCTCGGAGTCCGGATCGCTGAAATCGCCGAAACTGCGCGCGCGGGTCGGGCAGGCCTGCACACAGGCCGGCTGGCGCTGCGCTTCGGGAATCTGTTCGTTGTATATCCGGTCGACGCACAGCGTGCATTTCTTCATCACGCCCTCGCTCGGCGAATATTCGCGCGCGCCATACGGGCAGGCCCAGGAGCATAGCTTGCAGCCGATGCATTTGTCGGCGTCGACCAGCACGATGCCGTCTTCCACGCGTTTGTAGCTGGCGCCGGTCGGGCAGACCTCCACGCAGGCCGGCGTTTCGCAATGCAGGCAGGAGCGCGGGAAGTGCAGCGTGCTGGCAGGCTGCGCGCTTTCATCGAGGGCTTCCAGTTCGTAGCTGTGCACGCGGTTGAACCAGACCCCGTCCGGCTCGGCGCCATAGGGGTTTTCGTCCGGCAGCGGGGCGGACATCCCGCCGGCGTTCCATTCCTTGCAGGCCACCGCGCAGGCGTGGCAGCCGACGCAGATGTCCAAATCGATCAGCAGGCCGAGTTTTTTCCGGGTCTTCGCCGGCAGCGTGGTCATGCCTTTTCCCCGTAGCGCAGCACGCGCACTGCCGGCTCGCTTTCGCCCAGCGGCGCGAACTGCGGCGTGCTGAACGGCTGTTTTCCCACCTTTCGTATGGATACCCGCAGATCGAACCACGCCGCCTGCCCGGTGATCGGGTCGGCGTTGGCGTAATCGGCATCCGGGGTCAGGTCCGAAATCAGCGGATTGAGCAGGAAGCCCTGGGTGCTTTCCGGCGCCTTCGGCGACAGGCCCCAGCTGCCTTTGCGCTTGCCTACGGCGTTCCAGGTCCAGACCGTGTCCGGCTGTACGTTGTTGGTCAGCTTGACCGGGACGGTAATGCTGCTGTGGTGCGAACTGAGCTCGATCCAGTCGCCGTCCTGCAGGGCGTGGCGGGTGGCCAGATCAGGATGCATATACAGGAAATTGCGCGCCATGATCTGCCGCAGCCAGGCATTCTGCGAGCCCCAGGAATGGTACATGAACGGCGGCCGCTGGGTCAGCGCATGCAACGGGTACTGCTGGCTGTCGATCTGCGCGTGTTCGAACGGCGCATACCAGAACGGCAGCGGGTCGAAATAGGTCTTGATGCGCGTCCGCTCGGCGTCCGGCGGCTGGTGCTCGCCGAAGCCTTCGGCGGCCAGCCGGAATTTCTGCAGCGTTTCCGAGTACAGCTCCAGTACGATCGGTTCGTTGGATGCGATGAAGCCCATGTCCTTGGCCCACGCGAGATAATCGCGGTTGGCCATCTTGAAATAGCGCGCCGACTCGGGCACCGGCGCATGCCAGAAGCCGCCGTTCTCGATGTAGCGCGTCAGCTGGTCCGGATTGACCGCGCCTTTGCCTTCCCGTTCGCCGTGTTCGCCGCGCCAGCCGGCCAGCAGACCGACGCCCGGCGCACGTTCATGGCGGACGATGTAATCGGCGTAATCGGCATAGCGCCTGGAGCCGTCGGCATGTACCAGAGCCGGCAGGCCCAGCCGTGCGCCGATATCCAGCAGCACCGATTGGAAGCCGCGCACGTCGCGGTCGGGCTGCAGCACCGGGTGGCGGATGGCGTCGCCCGCGCCGTCGGCGTCGGAAATCGGCCGGTCGAGCAGGCTGATGGCATCGAAGCGCTCGAGGTAGGTGGTGTCCGGCAGGATCAAGTCGGCGTAGGCGCACATCTCGCTGGAGAAGGCATCGGAATAGATGATGTAGGGAATCCGGTATTCGCCCTGCGCATCCTTGTCGGTCAGCCAATGCAGGGTTTCATGGGTATTCATCGCCGAGTTCCAGCTCATGTTGGCCATGAACAGCATCAGTACGTCGATCGGGCCGTTCTTGCCGGAATGCGCGTTGCGCAGCACGGTATGCATCATGCCGTGCACGGCCAGCGGATACTGCCAGGAGTAGGCTTCATCAACACGCAGTGCATGGCCCGATGCATCGACCAACAGGTCTTCCGGACCATGCACGAAGCCGAGCGGCATGGCGTTCAGCCGGCCTTCGGCATCGCGGGTACTGCCGGGCCGGTTAGCCGGCGGAATCGGGCGCGGGAACGGCGGCTGGTAGCGGAATGAACCGGGCGCATCGACCGCACCGAGCAGCAGCTGCAGCAGATGCAGGGCGCGGCAGGTCTGGAAGCCGTTGGCGTGCGCGCTGATGCCGCGCATGGCGTGCATGGCCACCGGGCGCGCTTTCATGCCGGCATGTTGGCCGCCGTAACTGTCGGTCCAGGCGATCGGCAGTTCGATGTCGTGGTCGAAAGCGGCGCTGGCCAGCTCGCCGGCCAGTCGGCGGATGTCGTGCGCCGGCACGCCGCAGGTTTCGCTGACCATTTCCGGCGAGTAGTCGTCGGATTGGTAGCGTTGCAGGACATGTTCGAACACCGGTTTCGCCAGGCGGCCGTCCGGCAGCAGATAGATGCCGGCGATCATCGGCGAAATGCCGGTTCCGTTGGCGGCCGTCGCGGAATGCGAGCTGCGGTCCCAGCACAGTTCCCGGCCGTCGGCGTCGCGCGCGAACAGCCCATGCTGCGCACTGCCGGGCGCCTCGATGACCAGATAGTGCGCGTTGGTGAAGCGCACCAGGTAGTCCAGGTCGATGCGATCGGTGCGCAGCAGTTCATGGATCATCGCCATGGCCAGCAGGCCGTCGGTGCCGGGCTTGATGCCGACCCATTCGTCGGCGATGGCGCCATAGCCGGT
>DATMWF010000006.1:0-17392 GCA_035562675.1 Arenimonas sp.
CGTGCACGGCCTCGACCAGGGAACGAGCGCCGGCAATCCGGGCGGTCAGCAACGCCGCCCGGTAAAAGCCGAACCGGCTTATGGCGAAGGCCGCCAACGGCGCCGGAACCGGCAGGTTTTCGCCGCGCAGGTAAGTCAATAAGTTGAACTCGCTGAATGAACGGGTAGCCATCGTGTGCAAGGCGAAATAGCGGTCCTCGGTGATTTTGGCCATCCAACCGCCGCGCCTATAGTGTTTCAGAACGGCCGGGCCTGCATCGGTATCCACGAACCAGGCGCTGCCCCGGCCGCCCCGGCCCGCCACCGGCGACACTTTGGCGTAGCCGCTTGGGCTAAACTGTGGACTGCCCAGCTCGGGCAGGACGGTGGCATCGAACCACATCGACATCCTTCCTTCCGGAAGCCTGGCTGTTGTGATTCCATCCCCGTCATCCGAATCCGTCATGCCTAGAGTGTACCAAGTGAATAAAGAAGCTGCGGTAAAGTCCCTGTGTATTTTACGCCTTTCCGCCCTCGGCGATGCCACGCATGTGCTGCCCCTGATCCGCACCCTGCAGCGCAACCTGCCCGAATGCCGCATCACCTGGATCCTCGGCAAAGCCGAAGCCAAGCTGATGGAAGGCCTTGAAAATGTCGAGCTGATCGCTTTCGACAAGAAATCCGGGCTGAAAGGCGTCAGGCAGCTGGCGCAGCAGCTCGCCGGAAATCGTTTCGACGTCCTGCTGCAGATGCAGCTGGCGCTCCGTGCCAACCTGATTTCGGCAGTGATACCGGCCAAGCGGCGCATCGGCTATGACACCGGCCGCTCCAAGGAAGGGCACGGCCTGTTCATCAACGAACGGATTCCATCCGGAGGACACCAAGTGCTGGACGTATTCGGCCTGTTTGCCGAGCCCTTGGGTTTCAAGCAGACCGATGTGCGCTGGGATATTCCGGTCGGCCTGCAGGACCATGCCTGGGCCAAAGCCCAATGGCCGGACGGCAAACCCACCTTGCTGATTTCCCCCTGCTCCAGCCATGCGTTGCGCAACTGGCTGCCGGAACGCTACGCCGCCGTCGCCAATCATGCCCAGGCCAAAGGCTGGCAGGTCGTGCTGTGCGGCGGACGCAGCGCCCTGGAACGTGAAATGGGCGATGCCATCACGGCCTGCATGCCCGTTGCGCCGATTGACCTGGTCGGCAAGGACACCTTGAAGCAACTGCTTGCCATGCTGGCGCGCGCCGATCTGGTGCTGACTCCGGATGCCGGCCCGGCGCAAATGGCCAACGCCATGGGCACCAAGGTGCTCGGATTGTATGCCTGTACCGACGGCACGCGTTCCGGCCCGTATTCGGACATGCGCTATACCGTCAACCATTATCCGGAAGCGGCCGTCCGCTTCGCCCATAAACCGGCTGAAAAGCTCCCTTGGGGCAAGCGCGTCGAATACCCTGGGGTCATGGCGATGATCGGCGTGGACGAAGTGACCGCCCTGTTCGACCGCTATTGCGCGGATGCCGGCCTGGGTTGAAACACCCCTAGGAAATGCGGTAATCCTGGTAGGATTTTTCCTCAACGTAAGCCGAGCCCAGGGCGAAATTGATCTCTTTCTTGAGGCGCGCGCGGTCGTCGTTTTCGAAGTACACCGACCTGGCCAGTGCGATGAAGTCCTCGTCGAAGCGCTGTTCCTTCTCCAGGATGCGTATGTCGTCTTCGATGTCCCAAAGCCTTTCATTGACTTTTTTCAGGCTCTTGATCAGGGAACCGACTTCGACGTTCGAGCCCGGATGCTCGGCCCAGATACGCTGCAGGGCCAGCAGCTCCTTGCGGACATTGGCCAGTTTCACCGGATCGGTCATGCGCTCGGACTTGATCTCAAGGATGGTGATCTTATCGAGCAGTTCGCCGAAGGACACTGGAGCTAGAATCTCGGACATGGGAACCTCACGGGCGTGGCGTAAACGGTGATTATAGCCCCAAGCGGCCGATTCGGGACGCGTCCTGGAAGCCGGTCCGAAAAAAAATGTGATGCATATCACTCAAACCCGATTTTCTGAATTATGATTGCGGTAACAACATGGGGTGGAATGATTTATGAAATTGTTCGGAAAATCTGTGTTTTTACTGGCCACAGGCATTGTGCTTGGCGCCTGCACCAATAGCCAGCCCGCTTCAAAGCCGGTGGCAGTGGATGACCCCGCTGTCGAAGTCAAGCGCGCCATCGTAGTCACAGGCTCCGGCCAATGCCAGTTGAAAGTGCAGAAAGGCCGGGACGACCCGGAACTGTTCACGCCGAAGACCTGCGCCCTGACCAAGGATTCCGCCGACATGGTGACCGCGGTGACGGTGAGCTTCGATGCGCCCTGCAAGCAGTACCAATTCAAGAACCTGATCGGCGAACTGTATTTCCTGGATGAAAAATCCATCGGTAAGCGCAACGACGCCTGCCCGGTGGAGTCGTTCAATGCCAGCTACGGCTGGAGCCTGGAAAACGCCTGAGGCGCCTGGCATAGGCAAAAAAAACCCCTGCTGTCAGGGGCTTTTCATCTGGCGGAGAGGGAGGGATTCGAACCCTCGGTAGGCTCACACCTACGCCTGATTTCGAGTCAGGTACATTCGACCACTCTGCCACCTCTCCGGTGCAATGGTTCGAGCGTGCAATTATAGCGGTTAATCGGGGATTTTGGCTAGCGACGCGCGCCATTTGACGGTGAAAACATTCATAATGGTGTTGTCCAAGCCCAATAGTCCGCCATTTATGATTGAACTCGGCCAGATCAGCCATCCCGGCAAGAAACGCACGCTGAATGAAGACAGTTACGACGTCGACCTGCCCAATGGGTTGGCCGTCATCGTGGACGGCATGGGTGGCGCGGACGCCGGCGACATCGCCAGTGCTTTCGTCCGGGAACAGCTGCGCAGGAACATCCTGCAGGGCGATGATCCCGTCAATGCGCTGAAGAACACCGGGCAGGCGCTGCGCATCCAACGCCCCCAGCAGGGTATGTATCCGAGCGGCGCGGGCGCCTTGGTGCTTACCTGGAACGGTAACGCCTTCCAGGCCGCCTGGATCGGCGCCTGCCGCGCTTACCACTACGATGGCAAGCGGACGCAATGCCTTAACGGCGCTCCCGACGAGGCATCCGCAACGCAGAAACCTCCCGGCAGCTCCGGCACCATCCAGGCCCTCGGCGTTACGGCCACGGAAAAGCTCCGGATCCAGAGCACGTCAGGTGTGTGGGGAGCACGGCAATCCATTCTGCTGTGCAGCGATGGGCTGTTGGATGAATGCAATTCCGCATTCCTCCATGAGATAATCAGCGACATGCGCATCAGCGCGCAGGAAGCGGCGGAACAGCTGCTGTTTCAAGCATTGCAGGGCGATGCGGGCAATAACATCACCGCCGTGCTGCTGAGGATGGGTTAATCGGCCCAGAGCGCCTTGCCGGATTTCTTCGCGATCGACAGCACGCGCCGGTCATGCTCCGCGCATTCATGCGCGTTAGCCATAAGCACCGGCACCGAGCCGTCGAATCCCGGCAGATCAATCACGGCGTCATGGCCGTGGTCCTTGGTTTCCGCCTGTTCGAATCCGAATCCGGTCTGCCCGGAAGTCATCATCAGATACACGTCGGCCAGCAGCTCGGCATCCAGCAGGGCGCCATGCAGCTGCCGGTGCTTGTTGTCCACGCCCAGCCTCTTGCATAAGGCGTCGAGCGAATTGCGCTGGCCGGGAAACAGCTCACGTGCCAGCCTCAGCGTATCCAATACCTGCGCATAGTGCCTTAGCGGGGAATAAGCCTGGCCCAGCAGGCTCAATTCGTAATTGAGGAAGCCGACATCGAATTCGGCGTTGTGGATCACCAATTCGGCGCCCTGGATGAATGCCAGGAATTCATCCACGACGTCCGCGAACAGGGGCTTGTCGGACAGGAAATCCCAGGTCAGGCCGGTGACTTCCATGGCCCCGGGTTCCAATTCGCGCTCCGGATTCACGTAACATTGGTAAGTGCGGCCGGTCGGGCGCCGGTTGACCAGCTCGACGCAGCCGATCTCCACCAAGCGGTTGCCCTTCTCCCATGAAAGGCCGGTGGTTTCCGTATCAAGTATGATCTGGCGCATGATGGCCCTTATTTGTACGAATCAGCGGCAAGACGGGCCAGGCCGTCGACGCGCTCGTTGTCGACGTGTCCGTTATGGCCCTTGACCCAGTGCCATGACACATGATGCGGCGCGACCGCGGCATTGAGCCGCTGCCAGAGATCCTGGTTCTTCACCGCCTCGCCCTTGGCGTTTTTCCAGCCGCGCTTGAGCCAGCTGGACATCCACTCGGTGATGCCTTTCTGCACGTACTGTGAATCGGTGTAAAGGTCCACCTTGCACGGTTTGCTCAGCGACTCCAGCGCGCAGATCGCGGCCAGCAGCTCCATACGGTTGTTTGTGGTCAATGCCTCGCCGCCCGAAAGCTCCTTCTCGGTATTTCCGTAACGCAGCAGAGCGCCCCAGCCGCCTGGCCCGGGGTTTCCGGAACAGGCGCCGTCGGTATGGATTTCGATGTGCGGCCGGGAACTCGCTGCGTTGTTCATGCGTGTGTGGATTCTCTTGCCAGTGCGACCGCATTGGCGGTTTTTCGTATGGGAGTCAGGGCGGCTTTGCGTTTTTTCGCCAACAGGAAGTTTACCGAACGCAGGGCCCGTGGTCGAGGAAAAAATGCCGGGGATGTCTTTATCTGCGGACCCGCCCAAAGCGGCCCCAGGCTTTCGTGCCGGATGACTTCAAGTCCGGCCTGTTGCAGGCAGTCCGACCACTGCTGCCGGGTCCTCAACGCCAGCCCCCGCCAATCACCGGACAGCCGATGCATGCCGAACGGATTCAATGTCAGCAGGCCCAGATGGCCCTCCGATACCAACAGGCGTTCCGATTCCGCAATCAAACGCTCCGGGCTTTCAGAGGACTCCAGGACAAACGCCGCGTAAACCAAGGACACGCAGTCGCTGGACACGGGCATGAACCGGTCATCTGCGATGAAATCACCGGCAAGCAGGCTTCCACGCCGATACAGCCGGGTGACCGGCGCGCATTGCAGCCGTGGAACCGCCGAGATGCATGCGTCCGGCTGGAGCAGCAGCGCATTATGGCCGCACAACGGCCAAAGAAACGGCTCAGCCTGCTGCATGGCCTGGGCCACGAGCGACTGCCCTGCTTGGCTGGCGAACCAGTTGATTTCGCGCGTCATCGGCCAACACCGTTTAAACTAATCCTATTGTGCGCCAATTGGCGATTCAGGTCATCCATCATGGGCAACCCCGAAGCGATTCCCGCTTTCAGCGACAACTATATCTGGAGCTACCGGTGTCCGGATGGCGGAAGCATCGTGGTCGATCCCGGCGATGCCGCGCCGGTCCTGCGCGCGGTCCAGGCCGGCTTGGTGGTCAAGGCCATATTCATCACGCACCACCACAACGACCACATCGACGGCCTGCAGGAACTGCAACGGCATGTGCACGTGCCCAGCTACGGTCCGGTTGATCGGCGGATAGAGGGCGTCGGCAACCGTGTCGGTCACGGAGACCGGATCGTCGTGGATGGGTTCGCACCTTTCACCGTCTGGCAGGTGCCGGGCCATACGCTCAGCCACATCGCCTTCTTCAACGATGAAGCACTGTTCTGCGGCGATACCCTGTTCAGCCTTGGCTGCGGAAGGCTGTTCGAAGGCAGTCCCGCGCAGATGCTGGACTCCTTGGATCTGCTGGCCAGCCTGCCCGATGAAACCCTGGTCTGCTGCGCGCATGAGTATACGCAAAGCAACGCCCGGTTCGCGATGGCCGCCGAGCCGGTCAACGCCGCACGCGACACCTACTGCGCGGAGTTCATGGCCAAACGGGCAGCGGGAAACCCCAGCCTGCCCTCGAGCATCGGCCGTGAAAAAGCCTGCAATCCTTTCCTGCGCACCGACCATCCCGAATCGCTGTCTGGCCTTGAGGCGCACCTGGGCTATATGCCGGACTCGCGGCTGGCGCGCTTTGGCGCGCTGCGCGCATGGAAGGATGCATTTTGAAGCGTGGCCGCAGCGGCGCATTGACCTGCCTGCTGGCGATGGCCTGCCTGCCGGCGCTCGGACAGGAGCCCGAACCGGCGGCGGAAGAGCTGGAACGCACGGGATCAGAAGTGTTTTCGCGCATCGCACAATCGCTGGAGCCGGCGTCGTGCACCCCGAGCGCCGCGCGAAGCCAGTGGATGAAGCAATACATCCACAACCCGGCGCGCTTTGAAAGGCAACTGATCGACATGCTGCCCATCCTCGACCACGTCAGCTACCAGACCCGCAAGCAGGGCCTGCCGATGGAGTTCGCGTTGATACCCTTTGTGGAAAGCCGCTTCCAGCCGAAGGCCGTGGCCAAGGGCGGCCCGACCGGCCTCTGGCAGATGATGCCGAACACCGCCCGCCATTTCGGCCTGCGCATCGGAGGTCAAAAAGACGGCCGATACTCGGTCTTTGCATCGACCGATGCGGCGCTCGAATACCTTGGCGAGCTGCAGAAGCGGTTCGGCCATTGGCAGACCAGCATCATGGCCTACAATGCCGGCGACAGCCGGATGCGCGGCAGCCTGAAACGCCAGGGCCTGCGGCAGGCGGATGCCGACCGCGGCCTGCCCACCGGGCTGGCTCCGCATACCTATGCTTACGTCAAGAAGATCCAGGCGCTATCCTGCTTTTTCCTGGATTCGCGGCGGTTCGGCGTCAACCTTCCGACCTCTGCGGAGTTCAAGGCTTTGCCGTCGGATATCGACCTTCCGGTGCTGGATAACGGCAACTGAACCGGACAATGAAAAGCCCCGTCTGATGAACGGGGCTTTTCGATTCTCGGCGCATCGGACTGGATCAGAGCCGGTCTTCGGCGATTTTCACCACGAACGACTTACGCAGCGCCTTGACGTACTCCAGCGCCTGCTGGTCGCCGCGCATCTGCCCGATGGATTTAGCGGCATTGGCGCGGATCGCCGGATCCAACGCCTGTGCATCGGGTTCGTTGACGGCATCAAGCTGCATGAGCATATAACCGCCGGCCGGCGTCTTGACGATGCCGGCACCGCCGGCCTTGCCGTTGGCCGGTTTGGCCAGACGGAATGCTTCCGCGTGGATCGGCTGCAACGCTGGCACCTGGGCTTTGCGCGGTATACCGACCACCGGCACAATGGTGCTGCCAACGGAAGCGGCCAGCTGCTCCAGGGTTTCGCCTTTGTTCAGTCTGTCGAGCAATGCCTTGGCCGCTTTTTCGGCGGCCTTGAGGGCACGGTCCTGGATGAGGGCCGCACGTACCTGTTCCTTGACCTGCGCCAGAGGCAGCGTGGACTCCGGTTTGTGGTCGACGACACGGATCAACAGCACATGATTGGGCTCCAGCTCAATCAGGTCGCTGACCCGGCGCTCGTTTTTGACTTCTTCGGAAAAAGCCGCCTTGCGGACCGCTTCGATGGCGGCGATGCCTTCGCCGGCCGTCCGGGTGAATGCGCCGGTGCGCAGCAAAGGCCGGTTGACGGCTTTCGCCGCAGGCTCGAGCGATGTCGCGTTTTCGCTGACGGCATTGACCATCTTGCCGGCGATTTCATTGAACACACGCTCTTTCTCGGAGCTGAGATAGCCGGCCTCGATTTCAGCACGGACCTCCTCGAAAGGCTTCACCGAACCGGCGATCATCTCGCGGTAATAGAGAATGTGCCAGCCATCGGGCAGGCGGACGGGATCCGAAACCTGGCCCGGTTTCAGGGCGAAAAAGGCCTTGTCGAAATCGTCGCCATAAATGCCCTTTTCAATCGGACCGAGATCGCCGCCGATGTCTTTGGTGGCGGTATCATCGGAAGTTTTCGCGATTTCGGCGAAGGTGGCGGGGCTGGCCTGGGCATTTTTCGCGATGGCCTGCGCCTTGGCTTTGGCGGCGGCATCGGCGGAGGCCGGGGCGCCGTCTGGCACCGCAACCAGGATATGCGACGCGACACGCTGTTCAGGCGAGGAATACTGCGCCTTCTGTTCTTCATAGCGTTGCTTCAATACCGATTCATCCACCACCAAGTCGGTGCTGGCGGCCGTGCTGTCCATCTCGACGTATTCGATGGCGACGGTTTCGGGGGTTCTGTATGCCGCTTTATGGCTGCCGTACCAGGCGCTTAACTCGGCCTCGGTGGCATCCTGGCTCACGACCGGAAACGGAATGTCGAAATAACGCAGGTCGCGCTTCTGCTCGGACATCCTGATCAGGCCGTCGGCCTCTGCGGGGGAAGCGATGCCGGTTGCGATGAATTCACCGACCACGAAACGCGTCATCAGGTCCTGACGGACCAGCTGTTCGAACTGTTTCGGCGTGTAGCCCTGCTGCTGCAGCGCCAACTGGTAACGCGAGGCATCGAACTTGCCGTCTACCTTGAAGCCGTCTATGGAAAGGATCGTATCGCGCACCATGGCATCCGATATCTTCACCCCGGACTGCTCGGCACCGAGCTGCATCGCCGCTTCATCGATCATCTGCTCGAGGATGCGGCGCTTGTTCTCCGGCAACTCGAATGCCGCCGCGTCGAACGCTTCGCCCTTCTGCTGGCGTTCCAGCTGGCGGGTCTGGTCGAAGCGACGGCGGAAATCATCCACGGAAACTTCCTTGGACTTCTCGCCGAAGCCCATGAATTTGCCGGGCACGGTGACTTTCGCGGCGAAGCTCTCGGTCTTAGGCATGATGTAATCGCCGAAGCCGAAGAACGCCATGACGACGATGACCAGGCCGAGGATTAATTTGGCGATCCAGCCAGAGGAGTTTTCACGTATTTTCTGCAGCATTGTCTGTATTCGAAATGTTGTTGAATAAGGCTTCCATTATGAAGCCTTTGACCGGAAAGCGCACTAAAAAGAAAAGGCACCCGAAGGTGCCTATTCAATAGTGGCGGAGTGGACGGGACTCGAACCCGCGACCCTCGGCGTGACAGGCCGATATTCTAACCGACTGAACTACCACTCCACGTCGTTTGTGCTTGTTGGTGGTGGGTGCTGAGGGTTTCGAACCCCCGACCCTCTCCGTGTAAGGGAGACGCTCTACCGCTGAGCTAAGCACCCTCAAGCAGGATGCGTAGCATACACCAAAGCGGTGCTTGAATTCAAGCAGTAATTACATTTATTACTTGTTAACCGCGTCTTTCAATGCTTTACCGGCTTTGAAACCAGGATTCTTGGACGCTTTGATTTTGATGGTCGCGCCGGTTTGCGGGTTACGGCCTTGACGGGCTGCGCGTTTACGGACCGAGAAAGTGCCGAAGCCGACCAGTGTGACGGTATCGCCTTTTTTCAGGGCTTTGGTGATCGTTTCGATGACGGCGTCAACGGCGCCGGCGGCGGCGGCTTTCGACAGGTCGGCTTTTTCAGCGACTGCGGCTACAAATTCTGCTTTATTCATTTTATAAAATCTCCCAGTGCGAATATTCGCGAAAATAAAAAAATTAAGTAAGGTAAATCCCCCGACCTAACCAACTTCGCCGATGCCCGGAATCAAGGTTCCAGGCACGGTTGCAGTAATTTATACCAGTGAAAGTGCTTGTGCGCAATACCCTGCAAGCCTTTATTTTCAGGCTTTGCAGGGTATTGCGGAAATTAATGCGTCCGTCCGGCGGCGGGTCTTTGTTTCGAAGCCTGTTTGGGCACTTTTTTCTTGACAGTTACCGATTTTTTCGGTTCCGAAAGCGGTTTGACCAAGGCGATATCCAGCGCCTGCTCGATCCATTTCACCGGGATGATCTCCAGGTCCTTGGTGACGTTGGCCGGAATGTCGGCGAGATCCTTGCGGTTCTCTTCGGGAATCAGCACGGTACGGATGCCGCCGCGCAGGGCGGCCAGCAGCTTCTCCTTCAATCCGCCGATCGGCAGGATGCGGCCGCGCAGCGTGATTTCGCCGGTCATCGCGATATCGGCGCGCACCGGCACCTTCGACAGGGCCGATACCAGCGCGATGACCATGGCGACGCCGGCGCTCGGGCCGTCCTTCGGCGTGGCACCTTCCGGCACGTGCACATGGGTGTCGAATTTGTTATGGAATTCGACGTCCAGCCCAAGCTGCAGGCTGCGCGAGCGCACCACGCTGTAGGCGGCCTTCACCGACTCCTGCATGACGTCGCCCAACTGGCCGGTGAGGATCAACTGGCCCTTGCCGGGCATCAGGGTAGCTTCGATCTGCAGCAGATCGCCGCCCACTTCCGTCCAAGCCAGGCCGGTCACAAGGCCGATCTCGCTTTGCTCTTCGGCACGCCCGAAATCGAAGCGGCGGACGCCGAGGTAGTGGTCGAGATTGGCCGAAGTCACTTTTTTCAGCGCGGATACCTTCGGCTTGGCGGTTTTCCCGGCCTTGACGGCAACGGCCGGCTTGGCCTTCTTCTGCGGTCCGGCCAGCGCGATTTCCTTGACCACCTTGCGGCAGATCTTGGCCAATTCGCGTTCCAGGCTGCGCACGCCCGATTCGCGCGTGTAATAGCGCACGATGTCGCGGATGGCGTCCTTGCCGATGCTCAGCTCGCCGTCCTTCAGGCCAGCCGCCTTCATCTGCTTGGGCAGCAGGTAGCGGTCGGCGATGTTCATTTTCTCTTCCTCGGTATAGCCGGGGATACGTATCACTTCCATGCGGTCCAGCAACGGGCCGGGGATGTTCATCGAGTTGGCGGTGGCGATGAACATGACCTCGGAAAGGTCCATGTCGACCTCAAGATAGTGGTCGTTGAAATTGTGGTTCTGTTCCGGATCGAGCACCTCGAGCAGCGCGGCCGACGGATCGCCGCGGAAGTCGTTGCTCATCTTGTCGATCTCGTCGAGCACGAACAGCGGGTTCTTGCTTTCGACCTTGTTGAGGTTCTGCACGATGCGTCCGGGCATCGAGCCGATATAGGTGCGCCGGTGGCCGCGTATCTCGGCCTCGTCGCGCACGCCGCCGAGCGCCATGCGCACGAACTTGCGGTTGGTGGCTTTGGCGATGCTCTGGCCGAGCGAAGTCTTGCCCACCCCGGGCGGCCCCACCAGGCACAGGATGGGACCTTTCATTTTCTGCACGCGGGCCTGGACCGCCAGATACTCGAGGATCCGGTCCTTCACCTTCTCGAGCCCGTAATGGTCCTCGTCGAGCACTTGCTGCGCGACCTTCAGGTCCTTGCGGACCTTGGTGCGTTTTTCCCACGGCACGCCGACCAGCCATTCGAGGTAGTTCCTCACCACCGAAGCTTCCGCCGACATCGGCGACATCTGCTTGAGTTTGTTGAGCTCGTTCCTGGCCTTGGTCTCGACCGCTTTGGGCATCCGCGCCTCGGCGATTTTCTTGGCCAGCTCCTCGATTTCGTTCGGTGCTTCGTCCGAATCGCCGAGCTCCTTCTGGATGGCTTTCATCTGCTCGTTGAGGTAATACTCGCGCTGGCTTTTCTCCATCTGGTTCTTGACCCGTGAACGGATGCGCTTCTCGATATGCTGCACGTCGATCTCGCCTTCGACCAGCCCGATCAGGGTGTCGATGCGTTCATCGACCGCCAGGGTTTCCAAAAGCTTCTGCTTGTCGGCCAGGCGGATGCTCAAATGCGCTGCCACGGTATCCGCGAAACGGCCCGGTTCGTCGATTCCCGCCAGGGTCGCCAGCAGTTCAGGCGGCAGTTTGCGGTTTGACTTCACATATTGCTCGAACAGGTTCATCAGCGTACGCTGCGCGACGTCGATTTCCTTCAGATCCTTGGCGACGGCCGGCTCAAGGACATCGATCCTGGCCATCAGGGTCTCATCGCGCAGTTCAACGGCCTTCGCCGAAACGCGGTGCGTGCCCTCCACCAGCACCTTGATGGTGCCGTCGGGAAGCTTCAGCAGCTGGATGATGTTCGCGATGGTGCCGGTAACGTACACATCGTCACCGCCCGGATCATCGATATCCGGGCTTTTCTGGGCCAGCAGGACGATGCGTTTGTCCGCCTCCATGGCCATGTCGAGGGCTTTCATGGAGCGGTCGCGCCCGACGAACAGGGGGATCACCATGTTCGGGTACACCACGACATCGCGCAGCGGCAGCACCGGCAGGTAACCGGCATTATCGTCTTTCAGTTGCATCGCATCCACTCCATAACAGGGCAACGCCCTTATATGCCCTTTATGGGGCTTTTACCGGGCACTTGCAAGTGCTTCAGGCATAAAAAAACAGGGCGGACCCTGTTTTTTTGGCAAGGGCAAAACGCCGCACTATTCGCCGGATGCCGCTTTCGGCGCACTGGCGTTCGAATAGATCAGATAAGGCTCGGCCTGGTGGTTTATCACCGATTCATCGACCACGACTTTGCTGACGTTATCCATCGAAGGAAGCTCGTACATGGTGTCGAGCAGGACGGACTCCAGGATGGTGCGCAGGCCCCGGGCGCCGGTTTTGCGCTTCATGGCTTTCTGGGCGACGGCCGCCAGGGCATCCGGACGGATTTCAAGCTCCACCCCTTCCATCTCGAACAGCTTCTTGAACTGTTTGCTGATGGCGTTCTTGGGTTCGGTGAGGATCTTCACCAAGGCCGCTTCATCAAGCTCCTCCAGCGTGGCGACCACCGGCAGCCGGCCGACGAACTCCGGAATGAGGCCGAACTTGATCAGGTCCTCGGGTTCGACGTCGAACAGCAGCTTGGAAACATCCATCTTGCGCTCGGACGATTTCACCTTCGCACCGAAGCCGATGCCGCCGGATTCTGCGCTGCGCTGCTGGATGATCTTGTCGAGGCCCGAAAACGCGCCGCCGCAGATGAACAGCATGTTCTTGGTGTCTACCTGCAGGAACTCCTGCTGGGGATGCTTGCGGCCGCCCTGCGGCGGAACCGAAGCGACGGTGCCTTCGATGAGTTTCAGCAACGCCTGCTGCACGCCTTCGCCGGACACGTCGCGGGTAATGGAGGTGTTTTCGGACTTGCGGGAGATCTTGTCGATTTCATCGATGTAGACGATGCCCGACTGGGCTTTCTCGACATCGTAGTCGCACTTCTGCAGCAGTTTCTGGATGATGTTCTCGACGTCTTCGCCGACATAGCCGGCTTCGGTCAGGGTAGTGGCGTCGGCGATGGTGAACGGGACGTTCAACATGCGCGCCAGGGTTTCTGCCAGCAGCGTCTTGCCCGAACCGGTCGGACCAATCAGCAGGATATTGGATTTCGACAGTTCGATGTCGTCGTTCTTGGCGCGCGATTCAATCCGCTTGTAGTGGTTGTAGACCGCCACGGACAGCGTTTTCTTGGCGCGCGGCTGGCCGATCACATACTGGTCCAGCACTTCGAGGATCTCTTTCGGCTTGGGCAGGTGGCTGCGCGTGGCGCCGGCCTTTTCCTGCAGCTCCTCACGGATGATGTCGTTGCACAGGGCCACGCATTCATCGCAGATGAACACACTGGGGCCAGCGATCAGCTTGGTGACCTCATGCTGGCTTTTTCCGCAGAACGAGCAATAGAGGATCTTGGTCGTATCGCTGGAGCGTGGTTTTCGGTCGTCGGTCATAGTCGGGTTCTTTCAAAAAGTAACACTCCCCCCTGAGCATAACAGCAAGGCGCTCATGGGGGAAGTATCCAAAATGTACAAAAAATCAGCCTGGCTGGATGCTGTCGGCGGGGCGGCGGTCAAGGACTTCGTCCACCACGCCGTATATCTTGGCTTCTTCGGCTGCCATGAAATAGTCACGCTCAACGTCACGTTCAATCTTTTCAATGGGTTGGCCGGTATTGGCGGCCAACTCCGCGTTAAGACGCTCACGCAGATACAGGATTTCCTTGGCCTGGATGGCGATATCGGTGGCCTGGCCCTGAGTGCCGCCGGATGGCTGGTGGATCATGACGCGGGAGTTCGGCAGGATGTAGCGCTTGCCTTTGGCGCCGGCCGCCAGCAGGAACGAGCCCATGGAACAGGCCTGGCCCACGCAGATCGTCGAAACGTCCGGTTTGATGAAGCGCATGGTGTCGTAGATCGCCAGACCGGCGGTGACCACACCACCCGGCGAGTTGATGTAAAGACTGATGTCTTTCTCCGGATTTTCCGCTTCCAGAAACAGCAGCTGGGCGATCACCACGTTGGCCACGTAATCGTCGACCCCGCCGACCAGGAAAATGACGCGTTCCTTCAGGAGGCGGGAGTAGATGTCGTAGGAACGTTCGCCGCGCGGCGTCTGCTCGACGACCATGGGTATCAGGTTGAGTCCTTGTGTTACAGCCATGGCAGTCTCCTTGAATGCGCCGTAGGTGGATCTAGATTAAACCGGACGCATCGCTTCGGTAAAGCTAAGTTCCTGCTCGGTGGCCTGAGCACGCTCAGCCACCCAATCAATAACCTGCTCTTCCATCACGCGATTCTGCAGCCCTGACATTAAGTTGGGGTCGTTTCGGTACAATTCAATGACCTGCTTCGGCTCTTCATAGGTGGAAGCGATCAGGGAGAGGGTTTCCTTGACGCGGTTGAAGTCGAGCTTCAGGCCGTTCTGGCGCGCGATTTCGCCGACCAGCAGGCCGGCGGCAATGCGGTTGCGGGCCGGAACCATGAATTGATCGGCGGCGGCGGTATATTCGGTATTGCCCTGCTGACGCGCCTGTTCGGTGGCGTTGCGGGCCAGGTTCTGGGCTTCCGCCCTGATCAGGCCTGGCGGCAGTTCGACCTGGCTGTGCGCGGCGACCAGCTTCTGCGCCACTTCGGCGCGCAGACGGCCCAT
Source organism: Arenimonas sp. (assembly GCA_035562675.1). Taxonomy (GTDB): domain Bacteria; phylum Pseudomonadota; class Gammaproteobacteria; order Xanthomonadales; family Xanthomonadaceae; genus Arenimonas. Next base: position 14,698 of record DATMWF010000006.1, read on the forward strand.
CAGCATGCCCTTCAGTTCGCGCTCCAGGTTCGAGCGGACTTCATTGCGGAACACTTCGAGCTTGCCGCTTTTCACGCCGAAGCTCTTGACGAAAGCCTCATCGATGTCAGGGATTTTCGGTTCGGAAACCTGTGTCGCCCTGATGGTGACCTTCGCCGATTGGCCGGCCAGTTCAGGCACGCGCCAGTCAGCGGGAAAGGCGACGTCGACTTCCCGCACATCGCCTGCCGACATGCCGGAGAGCTGCGCTTCCAGTTCAGGGAACATCACGCCGGAACCGACCACGGTGGCGCCCTTTTCAGCGCCCTGTTCGGGAACGCGCGACGCGGCGGTGGTCGCGAAGGTTTCCACGGCGACCAGATCGCCGGCCTGTGCCGGCCGGCTGACCGGCTCCCAGGTCCGGCGCTGCTGGCGCAGGGTGTCGATCATGTTGTCGATGTCGCTGTCCTGCACCTGCGCATGGACGCGGTTGATCTGCAGTTGGGCGACGTCGACCGGGCCGAATTCGGGAACGATTTCGAAGATGGCCGTATAGCGGATTTCATTCTCGGCTTCAGTCGGCTCGGCCTGGATGTTGGGCTGCCCGGCGATGCGCAGGTTTTCCTGGCGCACGGCCTGGTCGAAACTGGCACGGACCAGCTCGCCGAACGCCTCGGAGCGGACCTGCTGGCCGAAACGTTGTTCGATGACCTTGGTCGGCACTTTGCCTTTGCGGAATCCTTTCAGGTTGGCCTTGCTGGCCATGTCGCGCAAGCGGTTGTCGATGACCGAGGACAGGCGGTCTGCGGGAATGGAGACCGTCATGCGGCGTTCGAGATTTCCGGTGTTTTCTACTGAAACTTGCATTGCAACTCCTACATGCGCCGTGCGCAGATATTGAAATTAAAAAAACCCGCGGGAAGCGGGCTTATGTATGAAGCACACCTCCGGACGGATGGTGCGAAAGGAGAGACTCGAACTCTCACGGGTTGCCCCACTGGAACCTAAATCCAGGGCGTCTACCAATTCCGCCACTTTCGCATGGACCGAGCAGATGTAAACGCGAACAGACGCGGCAGGGTTCAGGGAGACACGAACCTTGGAACTAATGCTTGACGGGCGCTAGCGTGCGGCGTTTCGTTACAAAAACGGACTTGCGCTATTATGCCGTAATTTAGACTGGGGTGGAAGACGGGATTTGAACCCGCGACCCTCGGAATCACAATCCGATGCTCTAACCAACTGAGCTACATCCACCACAAAGGGAAAATGGCGCGCCCGACAGGAATCGAACCTGTAACCGCCGGCTTAGAAGGCTGGTGCTCTATCCAGTTGAGCTACGGGCGCTCAGAAGGGATTGTGCACCGAACGAAGTCGGCAGGGAAGCCCCCACTGCAACTATTTGGTCGGGGTTGAGGGATTCGAACCCCCGACCCTCTGGTCCCAAACCAGATGCGCTACCAGACTGCGCTAAACCCCGACACGGAAAAACTGGTGAAAAAATGGCGCGCCCGGAGAGATTCGAACTCCCGACCACCAAGTTCGTAGCCTGGTGCTCTATCCAGCTGAGCTACGGGCGCACAGCAGGAGTGAAATTATGAATGAAAGCGGCTTTACCGTCAACCTCTAAAGCTAAATATATTTAATCGGTTAAGCTTGATTTAATTCCGGTTGGGCTTCAAAACCACATGCGCAGGCCGGCTACGAACCGCATTTCATCGGTATCCTCGCCTTCCTGCAGGCGGTATTGCGCCGTCTGTCCGTAGGCTTTTTCCCAACTGATGCCGACGTAAGGCGCGAACCGACGGCTGAACTCGTAACGCAGGCGGAGCCCGGCCTCGGCGGTACTCAGGCCGGAACCGATGGCGCGCGCTTCATCCGACCGGCCATTGAATTCCGCTTCGACCAGCGGCTGCAGGATCAAGCGGTTGGTCAGCAGTGTTTCGTATTCCAGCCCGAAACGCAGCGCACTGGCGCCGGACTGGCCGAGATAGGCGGTCGCCTCCAACTCGAACTTGTATGGGGTCATACCGATCACCCCGAGAGCCAGGAAATCCTGCGAATGTCCGGGCTTGAAGTCATGGCGTACGCCGGCGACGACATCCCACCAAGGCGCCACACTCCGGCCATAGAGAAGTTCCAGACCGGCCGATTCCAGTTCACCGGCGGCCTGTTCGCCCTCGCTGCGGATCCACATCCGGTTGATGTCTGAACCCACCCAGGCCTGTGCATCCCATGCCAGACCGGTGCCGGGCGAGACGTCCCATGCCTCAAGGCGTTCAAACAACAGCAGACCGAACACGCTGTTTTCCCCTTGCATGGCATGCCCATCGATGACCGGAAAGGCCGCCTGGCGGTCGAAGTCGGTAATCGCCGGAATCGGCGCCATGGGCTTCTGCAAGTGCCTTTGGGCATCCTGAACCATGGCGGGATGATCCATCTTGGAGTGATCCATTGTCGAGTGATCGACCGTCGGCTCCTGTTTGGTCTCAGGCATGGCATGGCCCATCTGGGAATGGTCCATCGTCGAATGATCGACCGCCGGCGCCTGTTTGTTTTCAGGCATGGCATGGCTCATCTGGGAATGGTCCATTTTTGAATGGTCCACTTCCTGTGCATGGGCAGATGCCGCGCACAGACACAGTGCCGCCATGGCGTTCAGCAGCAGTGCGGGTATACGGTTCATTCCTCGACCCGCACTTCGCGCATCATGCCC
>DATMWF010000007.1:0-6777 GCA_035562675.1 Arenimonas sp.
AAGGCAACCGGCGGCACCTGCACCGCGGTCACCCCGCGGGTGTGCTGCGCGGTCAGCGCGGCGATCGCGCAGAGCCCGTGGACGCCGTGCGCGGCGAAGGTCCTGAGGTCGGCCTGGATGCCGGCGCCGCCGCCGGAATCGCTGCCGGCGATGGTCAGCGCGCAGGCGGGGCGTGGATCGTTCATGGCAGGGTCGCGGGCGTGGCTGGCGCGGGGTGCAAGGTGTCGACCAGCGCCAGCGCCTGCTCGAAGTCACCGACCAGGTGCAGGCCCTCGCCGTGGTCCGACAGTGGCATCCGCGCAAGCGTCCGCCGCGGCTGCGCGCGCAGGCCGGAGATCACCAGCTGGGTGCCGCGGCGGCGGCAGCGTTCGTACAGCGTCTTCAGCGCATGCACGCCGCTGGCGTCCACCATCGGCACCTGGCCCATGCGCAGGATGTAGGCGCGCGGCGGGGTGGCGGCATCGTCCAGCACGCTCTCGAGCCGCCCGGTGGCGCCGAAGAACAGCGGGCCGCTGATCCGGTAGACCTGCACGTCGTGCGGCACGCGTGCGCGCTGGGTGAGGTCCTCGGGGGCGTCGTCGCCGTCCGACAGCTGCAACCCGGACTGCACCTCGACCACGTCCGCCATCCGCGACATGAACACGAACGCGGCGATCACGATGCCGACCTCGATCGCGAACGTCAGGTCGACCAGCACGGTGGTGGCGAAGGTCGCCAGCAGCACCGCGCGGTCGCCCTTGGGGGCGCGCAGGGTGTGCATGAAGTGCTCGCGCTCGCTCATGTTCCAGGCCACCACCAGCAGCACGCCCGCCAGCGTCGGCAGCGGCACGTAGCCGGCCAGCGGCGCCAGCAGCAGCATGAAGCCGAGCACGAACACCGCGTGCAGCACCCCCGCCAGCGGGCTGCGTGCACCGCTGCGGATATTGGTGGCGGTGCGCGCGATCGCGCCGGTCGCGGGCAGTCCGCCGACCAGCGCCGACGCCACGTTGGCGACGCCCTGCGCCACCAGCTCGGTGTTCGGGCGATGCTTGCCGCCGCTCATGCCATCGGCAACCACCGCCGACAGCAGCGACTCGATCCCGGCCAGGAACGCGATCGTCAGTGCCGCCGGCACCAGTGCCAGCAACCGTTCCAGCGACAGCGCCGGCCATTGCGGCATCGGCAGGCTGGAGGGAATGCCGCCGAAGCGCGAGGCGATGGTGTCGACCTGCAGCCCGGCCAGTGCCACCAGCGCGGCGGACAGCAGCACCGCCAGCAGGAAGCCTGGCGCGCGCGGCGCATGGCGGCGCAGGCCCACGATCAGGGCCACGCTGCCGGCCGCCAGCGCCAGCGCGGTGGGATTGGCCTCGCCCAGGTGCGCGGCAAGCAGGCGGATCCTCGGGATGAATTCGGCGGGGACCGTCTCCAGCGGCAGGCCCAGCGCATCCTTGAGCTGGCTGGCGGCGATGATCACCGCGATCCCGCTGGTGAAGCCGGTGACCAGCGGCTGCGGCATGAACCGCATCAGCGCGCCGACCTTCATCAGCCCGGCAAACACCAGCAGGATGCCGGCCATCAGCGTCGCCAGCACCAGGCCGTCGAAGCCGTGCGCCGAGATCACCACGTACACCACCGGGATGAACGCGCCGGTCGGGCCGCCGATCTGGAAGCGCGTGCCACCCAGCGCCGAAATCAGCAAGCCGGCGACCACCGTGGTGACCAGCCCCTTGTCGGGGGTGGTGCCGGAGGCGATCGCCAGCGCCATCGCCAGCGGCAGCGCCACGATCGCCACGGTCAGGCCGGCCACCGCGTCGTGCCGGAAGTCGCCGCCGCGGTAGCCGTTGCGCAGCACCGTCCACAGTTTCGGCGCGAACGCCGCCTGCCGCGGCGTGTTCATGGCGCGTGCGGGTGCCGCGCGCCGCCGCCGGCAGTGGCGCGCCGGATCACAGGACTTCCGAGGCGAAGTCGGCCAGCCGCGAGCGCTCGCCGCGGCGCAGGGTCACGTGCGCGCTGTGCGCCCAGTTCTTGAAGCGATCCACCGCATAGGTCAGGCCGGAGGTCGTTTCGGTGAGGTAGGGCGTGTCGATCTGCTCGACGTTGCCCAGGCAGACGATCTTGGTGCCGGGGCCGGCGCGGGTGACCAGGGTCTTCATCTGCTTGGGGGTGAGGTTCTGCGCCTCGTCCAGGATCAGGTAGCGCGACAGGAACGTGCGCCCGCGCATGAAGTTCATCGAGCGGATCTTGATCCGCGAGGCCAGCAGGTCGTTGGTCGCCGCGCGGCGCCAGGCGCCGCCCTCCTGGTTGTGGGTCAGCACTTCCAGGTTGTCGGTCAGGGCGCCCATCCAGGGCGTCATTTTCTCTTCCTCGGTGCCGGGCAGGAAGCCGATGTCCTCGCCCACGCTGACGGTGGCGCGGGTCATGATGATCTCGCGGTAGCGCTGCGCATCCATGGTCTGCGCGAGGCCCGCGGCCAGCGCCAGCAGGGTCTTGCCGGTGCCGGCGGTGCCGAGCAGGGTGACCAGGTCGATTTCAGGATCCATCAGCGCGTTCAGCGCGAAGTTCTGTTCCCGGTTGCGCGCGTTGATGCCCCATACCTGGTGCTGGCTGGCGCGGAAGTCATCGACGATCTGCAGCACCACGCGGTCGCCGTCGATCTTGCTGACCTTCATCTCCACTTCGTCGTCGCCGGGCATGTACAGGAACTGGTTCATGTACCAGTCGTCATCCCGCGAGCGTTCTATCTCATAGTAAGTGCGGCCTTTGTCGGTCCATGAACGCAGGTTGCCGTGATGGCGTTCCCAGAAGTCCTCTTCGAGCTGCTTGACGCCGGTGAACAGCAGGTTGAAGTCGTCGATGGCGCGGTCGTTCTCGTAATCCTCGGCGGCCACGCCGCAGATCGACGCCTTGATCCGCAGGTTGATGTCTTTGGATACCAGCACCACCGGAACGCCGGGGTTGTCCTCCTTCAGCTGGAGGATGGAGCCGAGGATCAGGTTGTCGGGCAGCACGGTGCCGAAACGCTTGCCGGGTTCGGTCTGCCTGAGCTGGAAATGGAGCCTGCCGACGGTATGCGCGCCGCGCAGGTTCAAGCCTTTCGGCTGGATGAGGGCGATGCCCTCGGAGATATCGTTGCTGCCGTGCGATTCAACCAGCTCGTTGAGGAATCGGCTGACCTGGCGGGCGTTGCGGGAGGATTCGGAGTGGCCTTTCTTGCCGTTGTCCAGTTCCTCCAGGACCATCATGGGAATGAATACATCGTGTTCTTCGAATTTAAACAGCGCGGTCGGATCATGCATCAGGATATTGGTATCTAAGACATAAATGCGCTTGCTTCGAGTCATCATTCGTTTCCTCGTCAGGGGGATAATCAGTACTTCATCGGATCCATTATCGCGTCAAGATTCAGGTGGTCGCAGAACTCCATGAAATCATCGCGCAATGCCGCGATGTGCATGCTGGCGGGAATGCCGATGGTCAATTGCGCGGTGAACATCGAGGCGCCGGTATGCATGGCCTGGTAGCCGTTGCTCTGCAGGTTCTCGATGGTTATGCCCTGGCGGTCGAAGAAGTCCGCCAGCTGGAACAGGATGCCGGGCTTGTCGGCGGCGACCACCTCCACCAGATAGGGCAGGATGTTCGACTGCATCGGTTTCGGTCCGGTGCGGTAGAAGGTTATCTTGAACTGGTTCTCGCGCTCGATTCGGCCAAGCAGTGATTCGAGCTTGACGATGCCGTCCCAGCTGCCGGCCGCCAGGGCAACCAGCGATACGTCGCGGCCCACGGTGGACAGCCGGGTATCCAGCAGGTTGCAGCCCGCTTCTGAAATCCTGCGGGATACGATCAGCAAGGGCGAGTTCGGGTAGGTGCCGTAGGCACTGATGAGCAAGTGGTTGCCGGTGGTTGCCTGTTGCGCTGCATTTTCGTTCAAGATGCGTTCCTGCGACACGGAAAACTGTGTCAAAATGTTAATCACAGAATAGAGTCTTGCCGCTCAGCCGGCAAGTAGATTTGAATTTATTTTTCGAGGAGTCCGAAATTGCAGTTAAAAGGCAGCATAACCGCATTGACCACCCCTTTTGCAGTTTCCGGACTGATTGACCTGAACGCATGGCGCGCTCAGATCGATGTGCAGCTGAACGCCGGTTCGTCGGGCGTCGTGGTCGCCGGCTCAACCGGCGAAGCAGCCAATCTGAGTGATGAGGAATACTGCCAACTCATTGAATTGGCTTCCATTCGCATCGGCAGCCGGGCTGTGATCCTCGCCGGCACGGGACTTTCCTCCACGTCCAAGACCATCCGTCAGAACAAGCTCGCCAAGCGCACCGGCGCACACGTGGCCCTGGTCGTCACGCCACCGTATGTCCGGCCGACGCAGGCCGGTCTGATCGCGCATTACCAGGCCGTGGCCGAAGCATCTGAAATTCCCGTGGTCCTCTACAATGTGCCGAGCCGGACCGGATGCGACCTGTTGCCTGAAACGGTAGCCGTGCTTTCATCGCATGAGAACATCATCGGGCTGAAGGAGGCCGTCGCTGACGAAAGCCGCTGGCAGGCGCTGTATCCCCTGGCCTCACCGCGGTTTTCCCTGCTCAGCGGGGATGACGGGACTTTCGTTCGTGCCATGGAGAATGGTGCGCACGGTGTGGTTTCCGTGGCGTCCAATGCCGTGCCGGCCACTTTCGCCAGGATCTGCCGATACCTGGAAGAACGCAATATGGATGCCGCAAATGCCTTGGACGGCAGGCTACAGGAGCTGTATGCCTTTCTCGGCGTTGAGCCCAATCCCGTGCCCATCAAGGCCATCATGCAGATCATGGGATACGGACATGGCCTCCGGCTGCCCCTTTTGCCCCTGTCGGATGATTACAAGGGCAAAGCGGAAGAAATGGCCGATTTATGCAAGACTATCGAACAATCGACTTGACCCCAAGGATTTCTATGCACCGCTTTACAAAAGCCTCTTCCCGCCTTTTTGCCATGGCGCTGGTCCTGTCCACTCTGCTGCCGGGTTGCAGCTGGTTCCGCCCAAGGCCTGAATATGAAGGTGTTGAAATCGCGAAGCCGCTGGAGGTTCCCGCCGATTTGAACCGTCCGAGGGAGCGGGAGGCCTTGCGCATCCCCCCGAAGTCGATGGTCGGCGCCGATGCCAAGCTTCCTGAAGCGGCGGCGAACTTCATCGTCAACGATTCCCTGGACAATGTCTGGGATCGGTTGGGCAGGGCGCTGAGGACCGTTGCGGGCGTCGAAGTCCTGAACGCCGTGGAAAGCATCAAGAGCTACGAGGTCCGTTACGCGAACGAATCATTCCTGGTTTCGGCGCAGCAGGTTGGCAGCACACAGACCCGCGTCGTCGCGGTCGGCGCCGATGGCACGGTGAAACAGGGCGGCGCTTCCGCCAAGTTGCTCAATGAGCTCAGGACCAAGCTTAAATAACCCCTTGGCACAAAGGAAAATGAGCGCCGAGGCGCTCATTTTCATTTCTGCAGGTATTGCAGTTTATCCGTTTTGCCGTCCCATTCGGCGGCGTCCGGCAACGGGTCGGCGCGGGTGGTGATCACCGGCCACTGTGCGGCCAGTTCGGCGTTCAGCGCAACGAAATGTTCCTGCCCTGCAGGTACGTCGTCTTCCGGGAATATGGCCTTGGCAGGGCATTCCGGTTCGCACAGCGTGCAGTCGATGCATTCGACAGGATCGATGACCAGGAAGTTCGGGCCCTCATGGAAACAGTCCACCGGGCAGACTTCCACGCAATCCGTGTATTTGCAGCGGATGCAGTTTTCAACGACGACAAATGGCATAAATCACCTACAAGTGGGGAAATACCCTTAAAATGGCCAATCAGGCATTCGGGCTGTCAAGCGCGATTATTTTACTGCATTTAGGAGTGTTATGAGTGTTTCCCAAGGATCAGGCGTCGAGGCCGTCATTGCCCGCGCCGATCACTGCATCTCGCGCAAGGACATCAGTCCCAATGCCCTGCGGGTTCTTTACCGGCTCAGGGAGTCGGGCTTCCAGGCCTATATCGTCGGCGGTGCCGTACGCGACCTGCTGCTCGGCGGACACCCAAAGGATTTCGACGTCGCCACCGATGCGACGCCCGAGCAGGTCAAGGCCAATTTCCGCAATTGCCGGCTGATCGGCAGGCGTTTCCGCCTGGCGCATATCATGTACGGATCGGAAATCATCGAAGTCGCCACGTTCCGGGCCCAGGGCGATGACAGCCAGGGCGACCGGGAAACGCATGAAGAAGGCCATCTGATCCGCGACAACATCTACGGCACGCTGGAGGAAGACGCGGTCCGCCGTGATTTCACCGCCAATGCCCTGTATTACACCGTAGAGGACTTCAGCGTCCGTGACTTCGTCGGCGGCTACCAGGACGTCAAAGACAAGGTGTTGAGGCTAATCGGCGATCCGGAAACACGTTACCGCGAAGACCCCGTGCGCATGCTGCGCGCCATCCGGCTGTCGGCCAAGCTCGATTTCAGCATCCATCCGACCGCGGCCGAACCCATTCCGCGCATGGCGCCGCTCTTGGCCAGTTCTTCCTCGGCGCGCCTGTTCGATGAAATACTGAAGATATTCCTGGCCGGCAGCGCCGAAAAAAGCTTCCTCCAGCTTGAACAGTACGGACTGCTTGACGTCCTGTTCCCGGATACCGCGAAGGCGCTGCAGACCAACCGTTCCGGGGCATTGCGGACGATGGTGCTGCAGGCCATGCGCATCACCGACGAGCGTATCGTCGCCGGCAAGTCGGTGGCGCCCGGATTCCTGTTCGCCTGCCTCATGTGGCCGGCC
>DATMWF010000008.1:0-1655 GCA_035562675.1 Arenimonas sp.
TGGGCCATCTATCTGCAAAGCCCGGCAGCGCTGTTGGGTGTGCCGGCATTCATGGCATACATCACCCGATTCCAGATCAAGCCGGAAGAACGCATGCTGGAGAAACTGTTCGGCGATGCGTTTATTCGATATCGGCAGCAAGTAAGGCGGTGGCTTTGAGGGCGGGCGATCATGTGCAGATACCTACTGCACCGCTTCCATTGGGATGAGCGCGGCTGACTCCAGCCGTTCTGCGGCGTTCAGTCGGCCAGCAGGGCAACGACCTCTTCATCTTCCACCTGCGGGAAGTTTTCATAAAACTGACCGACGCTCTGGAAATACAGCGGCACCTCCAGACACACGGTCATAACGCCCAGCGCCCGGATTTTCTCCAAGGAGTCGGCCGGCGCAACCGGAACGGCGCACACCAGTTCGGCCGGCCGGCGGTGTTTCAAACCATGCAAGGCGGCGATCATGGTAGCCCCGGTCGCCAGGCCATCGTCGACCACGATCACGATGCGGCCGGCGGGATCGATGGGCGCGCGGACCGGCGTGTATTGGGCGCGGCGCCTGCGGATTGTTTCAAGCTGGCGGCATTTTTCCTGTGCCAGGTACCCGGCATCGATGGCGATGGCGTGCGGCGCGACATAGGTCCAGCCGCTTTCATCGATGGCGCCGATGGCGAATTCGGGCTGGTAGGGCGCACACAGTTTGCGCACCAGCACCAGATCGAACTCGCCGCCCAGCTTTCCGGCGATGGTGCGGGCCATCGGCACCGCGCCGCGCGGGATGGCCAGGACCAGCGGATTCCGGCCGGCGTAGGGGCCGAGCGCTTCGGCCAGCTGGTTGGCGGCGTCCTGACGATCCCTGAACATATCCGGTCTCCGGCATGGGCTTGGGCCAATTATGGCCCAGTCACAGGCAGATGACCACAGGCCGGCCAAGCCGGGCCGGCTGCTTATTCCGGCGGGCTGTCGAACGGCAGCACCGACTGCTGCAGTTCGATCGCGCTTTCGCCGGACATGATCTTCTTGAATTCGGGGCGCGACACCGACACGTAGCGTTCGTTGCCGCCCACTTCGACCTGCGGACCGTCGGTCACCGCGCGGCCGTGTTCGTCCACACGCACCACCATATTGGCTTTTCTGCCGGTATGGCAGATGGTTTTCAGTTCAATCAGGTTATCGGCCCAGGCCAGCAGATACTGGCTGCCCTCGAACAGTTCACCCTGGAAATCGGTGCGCAGGCCGTACGCCAGCACCGGGATGTTCAGGGCATCCACCACGTCGGTCAGCTGCCAGACCTGCGATTTGCCCAGGAACTGCGCCTCATCGACCAGCACGCAGTCGATCTTGCCCTTGGCGGCCAGCTCCTGGCGGACCAAGCCGGCCAGATCGTCGTCGCGGGTGAAGGTTTTCGCCTGCGCCTTCAGGCCGATGCGCGATGCGACCACGCCCACGCCGGCGCGGTCGTCGAGCCGCGGGGTCAAAATCAGGGTGCGCATGCCGCGCTCCTGGTAGTTATAGGCACTCTGCAGCAAGGTGGTGGTCTTGCCGGCGTTCATCGTTGAATAGTAGAAATACAGCTTGGCCACTGCCTGTCCTTACGTCGTCCGTTGCTTCGATTTTACAGGCATTGGCTCAGTTGGTTTCACTTTTCCCGTCGGCGCATCGCTC
>DATMWF010000009.1:0-8068 GCA_035562675.1 Arenimonas sp.
CGGTTTGCCGACCGCCAATAAGTCTTCGCATTCCGCCTGGGTCAGCGAGGCCGGATCGCGGTCTTTCGGGATTTTCCCGTTGAAGGCGCCATCGGTGATGTAAGGCCCGAAGCGGCCGTTCAGCACCTGGATGTCGGTGCCTTCGAAGGTCTTGATGAAGCGGTTGGCCAGGTATTCGCGGCGGCCGTGGATCAGCTCGACGGCTTTATCCAATTCTATCTGATACGGATCAATCTCTTTCGGAATCGAGGCGAAGGTATCGCCGTGCTTCACATACGGCCCGAACTGGCCGATGGCGACCATGACCGGCTTGTCTTCCAGCTCGCCGAGGTTTTTCGGCAGTTCGAACAGTTTCAGCGCTTCGGGAAGCTGCAGGGTGAAGATGCTCTGCTCCGGGCGCAGCGAGGCGAACTTGGGCTTGTCCTCGTCGTCCTTGCTGCCGATCTGCGCGAACGCGCCGTACTTGCCCATGCGCACCGATACCGGCTTGCCGGACACCGGATCGATGCCGAGCTCGCGTTGGCCGGTGCCTTCCGAACGGTTGACCTCGTCGGTCTTTTCGTCGAGCGTGGTCTTGAATTCCTTCCAGAATTTCTCCATCAGCACCGTCCACGGCTCTTCGCCGCGCGATACCGAGTCGAGTTCGTCCTCCAGCTTGGCGGTGAAGTCGAAATCCACGTAGCGTTCGAAATGCGTGGTCAGGAACTTGTTGACCAGCCGGCCGACGTCGGTCGGCCTGAACGCGCGGCTTTCCAGCAGCGCATAGGCTTTGTAGATGAGGGTCTGGATGATGCTGGAATACGTGGAAGGCCGGCCGATGCCGTATTCTTCCAAGGTTTTCACCAGGCTGGCTTCGGTATAGCGCGGCGGCGGCTTGGTGAAGTGCTGTTCGCTGGCGATTTCGGTGAGCGGCACGCTCTGGCCCTCGGTCAGGGGCGGCAGCTGGGTGTTGGTTTCGTCTTCATCGCCGTCTTTCTGGTCCTTGCTTTCTTCATAGACCAGCAGGAAGCCGGGATCGACCACGGTGGTGCCGGTGGCGCGGAAGCCGTGCTGGCTGCCGGCGGCCAGTTCGACGCTGACCGTGTTGAGCGTAGCCGGGATCATCTGGCAGGCAACCGCACGCTTCCAGATCAGTTCGTACAGGCGGCGCTCGTCATCGGACAGGAACCTGGCGATCTGCGCCGGGGTGCGCAGCGCGAAGGTCGGACGGATGGCCTCATGCGCTTCCTGGGCGTTCTTCGATTTCGATTTGTAGACGTTGGGCTTTTCCGGCAGGTTGTGCACGCCGAATTCCTTGCCGATCACGTCGCGCAGCTGCTCGAGCGCTTCGCCGGACAGGTGCGTCGAGTCGGTACGCATGTAGCTGATCAGGCCGACCGAGCCTTCGCTGCCGATGTTGATGCCTTCATACAGCTTCTGCGCGACCTGCATGGTCTTCTTGGTGGTGAAGCCGAGCTTGCGCGCCGCTTCCTGCTGCAGGGTGGAGGTGATGAATGGCGGCGAAGGGCGCCGTTTGCGCTCCTTGCGGTTGACCTCGGTCACTTTCAGGGCGGCACCGGCGGCAGCCTTCAGGCGCTCGTGCGCGGCCTTGGCGTCGGTTTCGTTGGTGATGCTGAACTGTTCGAACTTCTCGCCATCCAGTTTGACGCAGCGGGCGCTGAAGGCCTGCGCCTTCTCCTGCAGCCGGGCGGTGAACGACCAATGCTCACGGCTGATGAAGGCTTCGATTTCGTCCTCGCGCTCGCAGATCAGGCGCAGGGCCGGCGATTGCACGCGGCCGGCCGACAGGCCGTTCTTGATCTTGCGCCACAGCACCGGCGACAGGTTGAAGCCGACCAGATGGTCCAGGGCGCGGCGCGCCTGGTAGGCGTCGACCAGGTTGCCGGCGATCTGGCGCGGATGCTCGACGGCATGGCTGATGGCCTTCGGGGTGATTTCGGTGAATACCACGCGGTGCAGCGCCTTGCCCTTCAATAAATCCTTCTCACGCAGGATCTCGCCGATGTGCCAGGCGATCGCCTCGCCCTCGCGGTCCGGATCGGAGGCCAGATAGATGGCGTCGGCGTCCTTGGCGGCTTTGGTGATGGCATCGACGTACTTCTGGTTCTTCTCCTGGATTTCGTAGCGCATGGCGAAGCCGTTGTCGACGTTGACCGCGCCGTCCTTGCCGGGCAAGTCTCGGACATGGCCGTAGGAAGCCAGGACCAGGAAGTCCTTGCCGAGGTATTTATTGATCGTTTTGGCTTTCGCCGGCGATTCAACAATCAGTAAATTCTTTGCCATCTGCCACTCCGTAAAACAACGATATAGAAGCTGAAGCCCGCACTAGGCGGGCCACTTCTTTTTTTATTAAGGCACTATGTCGGGGGGTGCTGTCAAGTGCCGGGCTGAAAACGGCTAGTGTACAGGTTCCGGTTCGTCGATGAAAATCTGGCTTTCCATCCAGGCGAATGCCGCTTCCGAGCCGGGCTGGTTGAACAGCACCATCAGCACCACCCATTTCAGGTCGTCCAGCTCGATGTCGTCCTGGTCCAGGGCCATGGCACGGTCGATGACCAGCTCCCGCTGTTCGGCGGATACCACGCCGTGCTGCTCCAGGAACATCAGAAACCCCTGTGCATCGACATCGAACCGTTCCAGCTCAGGACCGGTGAACAGCCGCGTCGGCCCCTTGGCGGCCCAGGTCTGGCCCTGCGGCCGGTCCTGCGCCAGGGTTTCCAGCCAGTCGAAGGCCTTGCTGACTTCGGACGGCGAAAAACCGGCCTGGATCAAGTTGTTCTGCAGGGTGTCGGGGTCTTGGACCAGCTCGGGCTGGTCGTAGATGTAATGCTCAAAGAGGTAAAGTAAAACGTTCAGTATCGATTCTTTCATTACCCTCTCGCTAACGGCGCTGTTACATGCATCTATGGTACCGGCCGTATTGATTTTCAACCCATCCGGACAACTCCATGCCTACCAAAATGGACGAGATGTCGGCGGCTGTCAATCCTGTGCGTGTGCAAATCACGTCGATGGCCACGCTGTCGTGCCCAAGTGCCTGCCAGACCTGCCGTTGTCCCGCGTTCAGCTGATCGGCCGCCGGGGCTTTGGGCGGTTCGCGCACCGTATTCTGCGCGGAACGGCTTTTCGCCGGAGCCTGCGTGAAACCGCTGCAGGCCAGGATGTGCGCGACTTCCTCGGGCTGCTCGACCAGAAACGCGCCTTCGCGGATCAGCTGATGGCATCCGAACGCCATCGGATTGTGGATGGAGCCCGGCACCGCCATCACTTCCTTGCCTGATTCAGCGGCCAATCGTGCGGTGATGAGCGCACCGGAGCGTATGGCCGCCTCGATCACCAGGGTGCCCTGGCTCAGGCCGGCGATGAGCCGGTTGCGCGCGGGAAAATGGCTGCGCAGCGCCGGCACGCCGGGCGGGTGTTCGGTGATGACCGCGCCGGATGCCACGATCTGTTCGTAAAGATCCTGATGGCAGCGTGGAAATGCCATGTCCGGCCCGGTGGCCAACGCGGCGATGGTCTGGCCGGCTGTCATGGCGCCCAGATGCGCGGCGGCATCGATGCCGCGCGCCAGGCCGCTGGTGACGGTGAAGCCGCTGGCGGCCAGCCTGCGTGCGAAATAGTGGGCGCATTCCGCGCCACTGGCGCTCGGTTGGCGGGATCCGACGATGCCGATCTGCCGGTGCCAAAGCAATTCCTTGCGGCCACGGACGAACAGGAACGGCGGCGGCGACGCCACGTGCCGCAGGCTTTCCGGATAATCCGGATCATGCCAGGCGATCAGGTGGCAGTCCGGCCGTTCCAGCCAACGCAGGCCGCGTTCGATCAGCCCGCCTTGCGTCTTCAGGCCATGGTTCAGGCTTCGGTTCGATTGCGACAGCGCATGCCAGGCCTCGGAGGGGTTCCGGTAATGCGCCAGGGCGTCGCGGATCTGTCCGGACTTGGCTGCGCTGAGCAGGAGGTTGAAACAGGCATGGGCAGGGTTTGTCATGCCCTATAGCATATCGGCGCCCGAAGGCGCCGATTGTAGGGAAATGCTTTATCTCGCGTCGGGATGTTTCAGGTAATCGCCGACATGGACCGGTCGGGCGCCCATCATCACGACGGCGTAGCTGACGTTCTCGAAGGTCCTGAACACCATCAGGGTGCCGACGTATTCGTTCGGCATTTTCACCTGGTCGAGCTGGGCGGCCATTTCGGCGCGGTTGCCGATGCGGTCGGGAACTTCATCGCCCGGCGACCAGATTGAATAGGTGTTGCCGTTGCGTACGCCCTGTTTGCTGCCGACCGGCAGGGCCACGATGCTGCGGCTGCCGGCGATGTAGCCGTCTCGGACTGCCATGATGCGGTTGTCGGTGCCGATGTCCGGGCCTGCGGACGGGAAATAATACGGGTCGTAGTCGGTGCCTGCGGAAGGCGCGACGCGGTCGCCGACATTGATTTCACGGCTGGCTTCGTCAACCTTCACGCGGGCCATTTCACCGGAAAAGCTGACCACGTGGCCAACCGCCACGCGGATCAGTTCGGTGCCGATGTAATCCTTGGAATCCGGCGAGGTATGCGTACCTTTCCAGAACGATTCCCCGTCCAGGAACAGGCGGTCGCCGCGCTTGTCCAGAATCGACGTGGCGGTGCGCTGGGCGCTGCCTTTGTAGCTGCGCGCGAAGTGCATCGAGGCGCGGAAGATTTCCACTTTTTCGCCTGCGGCGACGCCTTTCAGGCCGCGCACGAACACTTCATTGCCCGAGGATCCGAGCAGGTGGCTTTCCTCGTTGCCCAGGATGTAAGGCAGGTTCTTGTAGGAACTCACCACCCGCAGGTCTTTCAGGAACGGGCGGCTGTACAGGTCGACGTCAATCGCGCCGACCGGCGCCTGGTTGGTGTTGGGGGCTTCGTTGACCGTCAGGTAGGGCTTGCCGTCGATATAGGTCAGGCGGATGATGTCTCCCGGGTAGATCAGGTCCGGATTCTGGACCTGGGGATTCTTTTTCCAGATCTGCGGCCAGAGCCACGGTTTTTCCAGGAAACGCGCCGAGATGTCCCACAGGGTATCGCCCTTGACGACCACGTACTGCTCAGGGTGGTCGGTGCGCAATACATCGGAAAGGACGGGTTGCGCCAACAGGAAGCTGGCGCCGATGGTTAAGGCAACTAATAGTTTTCGCATGGTGAATCCCCTGACACCTTAGTTATTACTGACAATATAGCCGAAAAATAACCCATTTTTGCAACACAGAGTAAAATACTCAACGTACGTCACATATTTGCAGGCAACCGATCATGAACATTTTACCCATTCTCGAGTATCCCGATAAGCGTCTGCGCACCGTTGCGGAACCGGTCGACGCCGTGGATGCCGCCATGGTGACACTGATCGACGACATGTTCCACACCATGTATGAGGCGCCCGGCATCGGCTTGGCGGCGACCCAGGTCAACGTCCATAAGCAATTGTTAATACTGGATATATCCGAGGACCGCAGTCAGCCGATGGTGTTCATCAACCCGCGCATCACCGCGAAAGACGGCAGCCAGGTCTATCAGGAAGGCTGTCTGTCCCTGCCGGGCATCTACGCCGACGTCAAGCGCTATAACCAGATCACGGTCAGCGCGCTGGACAGGGACGGCCGGGAATTCACGGTGGATGCCGAAGGCCTGCTGGCGGTCTGCATCCAGCATGAAATGGACCATCTGGCCGGCAAGGTGTTCGTTGACCACCTGTCACCGCTGAAGCGCGCCCTGGCGGAAAAAAAGCTGGCCAAGCAGCGCAAGCTCAATGCGGAAGACGCCTGAGTGGCATTGCGGCTGATTTTCGCCGGTACGCCGGATTTCGCCGTACCGAGCCTGCGCGCCGCCGCGGAGCGCGGCGAGGTCGTTGCGGTTTATACCCAGCCTGACCGTCCGGCCGGGCGTGGCCGGCTGCCTACGCCATCCCCGGTCAAGCAGGCGGCATTGGCGTTGGGCATTCCCGTTTTTCAACCGGTGGATTTCAAGCATCCCGAGACGCTGGAAACACTGCGCGGGCATCAGGCCGATTTGATGCTGGTGGTCGCCTACGGCTTGGTCCTGCCGACAACGGTCCTGAACACGCCGCGGCTCGGCTGCTGGAACGTGCATGCCTCCCTGCTGCCGCGCTGGCGCGGTGCGGCGCCCATCCAGCGCGCCATCGAAGCCGGCGACGCCAAAACCGGCGTGTGCCTGATGCAGATGGAGAAAGGCCTGGATACCGGGCCGGTCCTGCTGAAGCTCGGTACCGACATCGCACCCGATGAAACCGGCGGTTCGCTGCATGACCGGCTTTCGCTATTGGGCGCCGAGGTGCTTGCCGATGGCTTGAAGCTCGCGCGCGTCGGTCTGCACCTGCAGGCCGAGCCACAGCCCGCCGAAGGCGTGAGCTATGCCAAAAAAATCGAAAAGGCCGAGGCGGTGATCGACTGGCGGCAAAGCGCCAAGAGCCTGTCGGATAAAATCCGCGCGTTCAACCCCTGGCCGGTTGCCGAAACGGAACTGCAGGGTGAGCGTGTGCGCGTCTACCGTGCCGTGGCAATGCCTGAAGCAAACACGGGTGCGGCGCCGGGAACGGTGCTGTCCACAAGCAAGGAAGGCATTGATGTCGCCTGCGGCGACGGTGTGCTGCGCCTGCTCAGCATGCAACGCGACGGCGGCCGGGTCCTTTCCGCGGCTGATTACCTGAATGCCCGGCCTTTGAAATCCGCATGAGTCCCGGCGCGCAGATCCGCGCGTTGGCGGCGCGCGTGGTGTGGCAGGTGCTGGAACAGCGGCAGTCCCTGAAACCGGTGTTGGCGGCGGCCAGGAGCGAAATCGACGATCCCCGCGACCGCGCCTTGCTGGAGGCGGTCAGCTACTCCGTCATCCGGCATAAGCGAAGCCTTGATTTCGCGGCCAGCCGACTGTTGCAGAAGGCGCTGCCGCGCGATGACGCAATCACCCAGTGCCTGCTGCTGGTCGGTCTGGCGCAGCTGCATCTGATGAAACTGCCCGAACACGCCGCCGTCTCGGCCACGGTCGACGCCGCCCGGTTGTTGGGCAAAGCGCCGCGTGCCGCCTTGATCAACGCCATCCTGCGCCGCAGCCTGCGCGAGGGCCTGGCCGTTTCGGATGATTTTGCCGTGCAGAACGACCATCCCGAGTGGTTGGTCAAACAGCTGCAGGCCGATTGGCCCGGGCACTGGCGCGACATCGTGCTGGCCAACAACCGGCAGGCGCCACTGTGGATCCGAATCAACGGCCAACGTACCAGCCGCGCCGCCTATGCCGTGCTGTTGGAACAGAGCGGCATCGCATTCACGCCCGGTACGCTCAACGGGCAAGGTATCCTGATCGATCCGCCGATGATGCCGACCCGCCTGCCGGGCTGGCAGGAAGGCCTGCTGGCGGTACAGGACCAGTCCGCCCAGTTGGCCGGCGAGGCGCTTGAAATAAATGCCGGCATGACCGTGCTGGACATGTGCGCGGCGCCGGGCGGGAAATCCGCGCAGCTGGCGGAGCGCCATCCGGCGCTGCTGGTGTTGTTGGATATCGTGCCTGAGCGCCTGAAACCCATTGATGAGCTCCTGCAGCGCCAAGGCTTGGCCGGCGACAAGATCGTTTTACATGCCTGTGATGCCACGCAGGCGCTGCCGGAGGGCCTGCCTTTGCTGTTTGATGCGGTTTTGCTGGACGCGCCGTGTTCCGCGACCGGCATCATCCGCCGCCAGCCGGATATTAAATGGCATCGGCAGTTCAAGGACATTGATCAGTTGAATACGCTGCAGTGGCGGCTATTGAAGAATGCCTGGCGCTGCCTCAAGCCCGGAGGCCGCCTGATGTACAGCACCTGTTCGGTGCTCAAGGCTGAAAATGAACGGTTGATGGATTCGTTTTTGAAACAAAACAGCGATGCTTGCGCCATCGATTTAGGAGATCGTTACGGCCGGGTCAGCGGCGCCGGCCGGCAGCGCTTTCCGGGCGAAGACGGCGGCGATGGATTTTATTACGCGTTGTTGCAGAAGGCCTGATCAGGGCGCTACGGAAAACGAAGCGACCCTCTCTCAGGGTTTGTTGCGGCCAT
>DATMWF010000010.1:0-2575 GCA_035562675.1 Arenimonas sp.
TTCACGTCCGATGGCGGAAACCACGAACCACGGCTCTTTCCAATCCAGCGCCGTGATGATGGCCTGGGCGCGCTCGGCACGCTCTTCATCGTCAAGCAGGTCGCCTTTGTTGAGGATCAGCCAGCGTGGCTTTTCCAGCATGTCCGGATCGTACTTGCGCAGTTCGTTTTCGATGGCACGGACCTGCCCGGCCGGATCGATGGAGTCATCGAACGGGGCCATGTCGACCAGGTGCAGCAGCACACGGGTGCGTTGCACGTGCCGCAGGAACAGGCTGCCCAGTCCGGCGCCGTCGGCGGCGCCCTCGATCAGGCCGGGAATGTCGGCGATCACGAAGCTACGCCCGATTTCCACGCTGACCACGCCAAGGTTCGGGTGCAGGGTGGTGAACGGGTAATCGGCGACTTTCGGGGTTGCCGCCGAGACCGCACGGATGAATGTGCTCTTGCCGGCGTTCGGGAACCCCAGCAGGCCGACGTCGGCCAGCAGCTTCATTTCCAGGCGGATCTCGCGCTCTTCGCCGCCGGTTCCGGTGCCGGCTTTGCGCGGCGCGCGGTTCAGCGAACTTTTGAAATGCACGTTGCCCTTGCCGCCGACACCGCCCTGGGCCACCAGCAGGCGGTCGCCGTGGTCGGTCAGGTCGCCGATGATCTCATCGGTCGACACGTTGACGACTTCGGTGCCGAGCGGCACGTGGATGGTGATGTCTTCGCCGGCCTTGCCGAACATCTGCCGGCCCATGCCGTTCTGGCCCCGCTGCGCCTTGAAATGGCGGTCATGGCGGAAATCCACCAGGGTGTTCAGGTTTTCGTCGGCTTCCAGCCAGACGCTGCCGCCGTTGCCGCCGTCGCCGCCGTCCGGTCCGCCGAGCGGAATGAATTTTTCGCGGCGGAAACTGATGCAGCCGTTGCCGCCATTGCCGGCGGTGACTGTGATGACCGCCTCATCCACAAATTTCATCTGTGCGCTCCCAAAACGGGTTGAAGGATAGCTTAAATGAAAAACCCCGCCGGAGCGGGGTTTCTCGACAAGCGCTTATTGCTTATTCAGCGGGAACCACGCTCACCGTGCGGCGCTTTTTAGGGCCCTTCACGGAGAAGTCGACGGTGCCGTCAACCAACGCATACAGCGTGTGGTCGCGGCCCATGCCGACATTGGGGCCACGGTGGAATTCCGTGCCGCGCTGGCGGATGATGATGTTGCCTGCTTCGATGGCCTGGCCACCGTAGATCTTAACACCCAGGTATTTCGGGTTGGAGTCGCGGCCGTTGCGGGTCGAGCCTACGCCTTTTTTCGATGCCATGACGTGTTCTCCTCAGTCTCAGGCTGTGATGCCGGTAATTTGAATTTCTGTGAAATGCTGGCGATGGCCCATCTGCTTGCGATGGTGCTTACGGCGGCGGAATTTCACAATGCGGATTTTGTCCAAGCGGCCGTGGGATTTCACGGTTGCGGTGACGGTGGCGCCTTCGATGGTCGGGTTGCCGACAGTCACGCTGTCGCCGTCGCCGATCAATAAAACATCCTTGATTTCAACGTTGCTGCCTGCCTCGAGATCCAATTTCTCGACGCGCAGCGTTTCGTTGTTCATAACGCGGTATTGCTTACCGCCTGTGATGATAACTGCGTACATGACCGGAATTCCTCTGTAGTTATAATGAAAACCCTAGCCCGGGGTCACGGGATAGAAGCGGAATTATCCGATAAACGGCTTGTAAAGTCAACACTTACCCTACTATTCCGCCTTGCCGTGCCCTCATGCGGCGTTCACATTCAGGCTACCGTCAGCCAATGGCTTCCTGCTAAACTGGAGGATTGATAAAACGGCATGCATGGCACTATGGAATTCATCCGCATCAGGGGCGCCCGCACCCATAACCTGAAAAACATCGACTTGGACCTTCCGAGGGACAAATTGATCGTGATCACCGGGCTTTCCGGTTCGGGCAAGAGCTCCCTGGCCTTTGACACCATCTACGCCGAGGGCCAGCGCCGTTACGTGGAATCGCTGTCCTCCTACGCCAGGCAGTTCCTGAGCGTGATGGAAAAGCCGGACGTCGACCACATCGAAGGGCTGTCACCGGCCATCTCCATCGAACAGAAGTCGACCTCGCACAACCCGCGCTCGACGGTCGGCACCATCACCGAGATCTACGACTATCTGCGCCTGCTGTTCGCCCGCGCCGGCATTCCGCATTGCCCGGACCACAACTACCCTCTGGCCGCCCAGACCGTCAGCCAGATGGTCGACCAGACCCTGGCCCAGGATCCCGGGCAACGCTTCATGCTGCTGGCGCCGGTGGTCAAGGACCGCAAAGGCGAGCATATGCAGGTCTTCGACCAGTTGCGCGCGCAGGGCTATGTGCGCGCCAGGGTCGACGGGGTGCTGTATGAACTGGACGACGTGCCGACACTGGCCCTGCGCCAGAAACACAGCATTGACGCGGTCATCGACCGCTTCAAACCGCGCGAGGACCTGAAACAGCGTCTGGCTGAAAGCTTCGAATCCGCCCTGAAACTGGGCGACGGCAGCGCCGAACTGGCTTCCATGGACAATCCCGACGTTCCGGGCATC
>DATMWF010000011.1:0-6974 GCA_035562675.1 Arenimonas sp.
TATATAATATCGGGCTACCCGAAGCCCTAGGCTTCATCCCCTCCAGAACTACAGGCAAAGAAATTATGGTCAAGATTCGACTGGCCCGCGGCGGCGCCAAAAAGCGTCCGTTCTACCACATCGTGGTGACCGATCAACGCAGCAAGCGCGATGGCCGTTCCATTGAGCGCGTGGGTTACTACAACCCGGTTGCCCAAGGCAACGAAAAGCGCGTTGAATTGAATACCGAACGTGTCAATCATTGGGTTTCCCATGGCGCGCAGCTGACCGACAAGGTCCGCATGCTGGTCAAGGAAGCCTCGAGCCAGGCTGCGGCCTGAGCCCCTCCTCGCGGACATGACGCGAGGACCTGACATCGCAGCACCGGAGCGCCGCATCCTCATAGGCAGGATGATCGGCGGTTTCGGCGTTACCGGCGAAATGAAGTGCCAGAGTTTCGCCGATCCGATAAGCCAGCTGCTGAAATACAAGCCGTTGATCATGGTCCACAACGGTGTCGAGAGCCTTCTGGACCAGCTCAAGGGCAGGGTGACGGCCAAAGGGCTGGTGGTCAGGATCCCCGGGGTCACCGACCGCGACGCCGCACAGGCCCTGCATGGCGCCGAGCTGTGGATCACCCGTGACCAGCTGCCCAAGCCCAAAGACGGTGAATATTACTGGGTCGACCTCGAAGGCCTGCGCGTGGTCAACCGCGAAGGGATTGCGCTGGGCACCGTTTCGCATCTGTTCGAAACGCCGGCCAACCCGATCCTGGTGGTACAGGGTGAGCGCGAACGCCTGATCCCCTTCCTGATGGAACGCTTCGTAGATACCGTGGATTTTGACAGCGGCGAGATCCGCGTGGATTGGGACGCCGATTTCTGATGCGTTTCGACGTCGTCAGCCTGTTTCCCGAATACGTAAGCCACTGCCTCAAGGCCGGTGTCGTCGGCCGTGCCTTCGAACGCGACATCGCGCAGCTGCATACCTGGAATCCACGCGATTTCACCCACGACAACTACCGGCGCATCGACGACCGGCCGTTCGGCGGCGGGCCGGGCATGGTGATGATGGCCGATCCGCTGCTGGAATGCCTGCAGTCCATCAAGGCCGCCGATGCCGCGCCGGCACCCGTGATATACATGAGCCCACAGGGCAAGCCGTTCAACCAGGCCAAGGCGCGCGGGCTGGCCAAGCTGCCGCGCGTGATCCTGCTGGCCGGGCGCTACGAGGGCATCGACCAGCGTTTTCTCGACGCCCATGTCGATGAAGAGATTTCGCTCGGCGATTTCGTGCTGTCGGGCGGTGAACTGCCGGCCGTGACGGTCATCGATGCGGTGGTCAGGCTGCTGGACGGCGTCCTGAACGACGCCGATTCCGCCATCCAGGACAGCTTCGAGCAGGGCTTGCTGGACTGCCCGCATTACACCCGTTCCGAATCCCTGGGTACAGCCGGCGTTCCGGATGTCCTACTATCGGGTAACCATGCGCACATCGCCCGCTGGCGGCGTAAGCAGAGTCTCGGCCAAACCTGGCTGAAACGACCGGATTTACTGGCCGACAGGGTGCTGTCGCGCCAGGACTCAGCCCTGCTGGACGAGTTCAAAGCTGAACAAACCGCGAATTAAGCGGCTGAACTGAAATACCCCTAGCCAAAGCGTAAACTTTCGCGCTATAATGTACGGCTTACACGCCTTGGCGCGTTTCCCCAAGAACAACAGAACGAGCGGTGCTTTCATGAACCTCCTGCAAAAATTCGAAGCTGAACAAATTACCCGTAAACTGCCAGAGTTTGGCCCAGGCGACACCGTCGTCGTGAACGTCAAAGTGAAGGAAGGCAACCGTGAGCGCGTGCAAGCCTATGAAGGCGTCGTCATCGCGATCAAGAACCGCGGCCTGAACTCCGCTTTCACCGTCCGCAAGATTTCGCACGGTTTCGGCGTGGAGCGCGTATTCCAGACCCACAGCGCCATCATCGACTCGGTCACGGTCAAGCGCCGCGGCGATGTCCGTCAGGGCAAGCTGTATTACCTGCGTGACCTGGAAGGCAAGAAAGCCCGTATCAAAGAAGATCTCAATTATGGCAAGAAACACGCCTGATCCGGTCTTTTCAGTTTCCGCTCTCGGCCGCTTAATTGCGGCCGTTTGCATTTAAGGAATTCATGAATACGGAATCACCGCCTGAAGTGCGCGCCGACATCTGGTTATGGGCCGCGCGATTTTACAAGACCCGCAGTTTGGCCAAGCAGATGCTGGTCGGCGGCAAGGTGCAGATCGCCGGGCAGGCGATCAAGCCCTCGCGCATGCTGCGTGCCGGCGACGTGCTGACGGTCAACCGTGCCGGTGAGCTCTACGAGATCACCGTACTGGCGGTGAGTGAAATGCGCGGGCCGGCCGTCAAGGCGCAGGCGCTGTATACGGAAGAGGACGCATCGCGCATCAAGCGCGAGAGCGAACGTGAAATGCGCAGGCTTGCCAATGCCGGCTACAAGGCGCCGTTGACCAAGCCCGACAAGCGCGCACGCCGGCTCATCCAGGCATTGGGCGATCTCGATGCGCTATAGGCATTGCCGCCGGCTTATCTGAGCACGTAGGAGGCCAGTACGCTCTGTACTTCATAGATGCTCAGGAATTTGTTGAAGGTCTGCTGCACCGGCTCCGCCGTTCCGGAAATCCAGATCTTCAGCTCGGCATCCAGATCGAAGGTCCCGGCGGTTTCCACGCTGAAGTGCGTGACGCTCCGGTACGGGATGGAATGGTATTCCATCTTGCTGCCGGTCAGTCCCTGTTTGTTGACCAGAACCAGGCGTTTATCGGTGAATACCAGGTAATCGCGGATCAGCTTGTAGGCGTGTTCCACTCTCTCGCCGGGGGCGAGGATCTTTTCGAAATCCCCCTGGATCTTTTCAGGTTCGATTTTCGATGCGTTGCCCATCAATCCGTCAAAAAGTCCCATGTGCTTCTCCTTTATCTGTTCCGTCGTAGGACTAGGTTGCCTGCAGACTGCGTCCGCCATCATGCATCCGTTACAGCATATACCGGGAGTTCCGGGTTGCGTTGGAAGTCGAAGATCAGGTGCGTTTCGATATGCGCCACTTCCTCGCGCTGGGTAAAAGCCGAAATCACGAAGTCGCGGAGGTGTTCGCTGTCGCGCACGCCGACATGCGCCAGGAAATCGTCTTTGCCGGCTACATGATAGAAAGCCAGCACTTCCCTTAGGCCGCGCAGATGTGCGCGGAATGCATCCAATGACTCCCGTGAATGCCTGGTCATGCGGATCGCAACCATGGCCTGCAGGCTGATGCCCACGGCCTGTGGCGCCACTTCTGCGTGATAGCCGAGAATCACTTTACCCTCATGCATCCTGCGCACGCGTTCCAGGGCTGTCGATGGCGCAATCTGCGCACGTACGGCCAAATCCTTGTTCGGTATCCGTGCATTATTCCGCAACAGCAGCAGAATCTGACGGTCAATTCGGTCAAGCTTCATAGTTAGGCCTTAATTCGAAATAATATTCGAATTATATCTATTGAAATGAATAAGTGGGCAGAATCATGGCTTTGATCCGTAGGAGTGCGACATGAAACATCTCGATACCCTCAGTGTGCATGCAGGCAGGGAAGATTTCGCGGCATTGGGCGTGCATGCGCCGCCCATCGACCTGTCAACCACTTATCCAACGCCGGATCTAGCCATTGGAACAGCCAGCTTTGACGCGCTGGTTGCCGGAGAGGCTACGGCGGCCAATCCTATATATGCGCGCCTTTATAACCCGACCGTGGCCAGGGTGGAGAATGCCATCGCCCAGCTGGAAGGTATGCCGGCCTGCGTTGCCTACGGCTCCGGCATGGCGGCGTTGACTGCGGTGTTGCTGGATGCAAGAAGCCGCGGCAATCATGTATTGGCTGTTCGTCCGGTGTACGGCACTTCGGACCATCTGCTGGCATCGGGTCTGTGCGGCTTGGAAACAGAGTTCGTCAATGCCTCCGAAATCGCCGCGAAAATACGCCCGGATACCGCTTTGGTAATCATTGAGACACCGGCCAATCCAACATTGCAGCTGGTCGATATACATGCTGTAGTAATGGCCGCCGGCGACGTGCCGGTGCTGGTGGACTCCAGCTTCGCGCCGCCATGCATCCAGCGGCCCGTCGAGCATGGTGCGGCATATGTCCTTCATAGCGCCACCAAGTTCCTGGCCGGCCACGGCGATGTCATCGCCGGCGTTGTCAGTTGCAGCGAAGAGCGCGCGAAGCCGTTGCGTACCGTGCGTGCCGCGACCGGTGCCTTGCTGCATCCATTGGCGGCCTATCTGCTGCATCGCGGTCTTGCTACGCTGAATCTGCGCGTCGAGCGCGCCCAGGCCAATGCGGAAATCATCGCGCAGCGGATACAGGCGCATCCGGCTGTTGCCTCCGTACACTTCCCGTCACTGCACCAAGGAATGCAGGCTGATGTCTTCCGCAGGCAGATGCGCGGTCCCGGTGCCTTGATGTCATTTGAATTAAAGCAGGGCTATGCGGCGGCTTCGGTGACGCTGGCATCGGTAAAGTTGTGTACGCCGGCAGTAAGTCTGGGCGCGGTCGATACCTTGATTCAGCACCCGGCCGGATTGACCCACCGTGTGCTTTCCGATGCCGCGCGCGAGCAGCACGGTATCAGCGCCGGCTTGGTACGGCTTTCAGTCGGTATAGAGCATGTCGAAGACATCTGGGCGGATCTGGAGCAGGCGCTCAACGCAGCTGCTTCAGTCGATATAAGGCCTCGAGTGCTTGTTTCGGCGTAAGTTCGTCAGGTTCCAATGCGTCCACGGCATCGGCTAAGGCGCTATCAGGCACGAAAAGGCCAAGTTGCTGCGGCTGGTCCAGCGTCTGCGCATGCAGGTCGAGCGGTGCATGGGATTTAGATTCCAGCCTTGCCAGAACCTGCCTGGCGTTCAATAACACCGGCCTGGGAAGCCCGGCCAAGGCGGCGACCTGCAAGCCGAAGCTTCGGTTGGCCGGGCCGTCTTTGACGGCATGCATGAAAATCAATTGCTCACCGTGCTCGACGGCATCCAGATGCACGTTGTGCATGGTGCCGTGCCGCTCCGGCAGGGCGGTCAGTTCGAAATAATGGGTGGCGAACAGGCAATACGCCCTGTTTTCGTGCGCCAGCGCTTCCGCACAGGCCTGTGCCAGCGCCAGGCCGTCGTAGGTGGACGTGCCCCTGCCGATCTCATCCATCAGCACCAGGGAGCGTGCGCTGGCGTTGCGCAGGATGAAACTGGTTTCCGACATCTCCACCATGAAGGTCGACTGGCCGCGTGCCAGATCGTCGCCGGCGCCGATCCGGGTCAGGATGCGGTCAATCGGCCCGATATCGGCGGAATCGGCCGGAACGAAACTGCCGATGTAGGCCAATAGGATGATCAACGCGTTCTGGCGCATGTAGGTCGATTTGCCGCCCATGTTCGGGCCGGTGATCAGCAGCATCCGCCGGGAGTCGTCCAACACCAGGTCATTGGGCTCGAAGGGCTGGTCACGCACCTGCTCGACGACCGGGTGCCGGCCCCGGATGATGCGGATGCCCTCCTGATCGGTCAGCTGCGGCCGGCACCAGTTCAGGCGGTCGGCGCGTTCCGCGAAGCAGGCCAGCACATCGCACTCGGCCAGGGCCTGCGCGCAGTGCTTCAGGGACTCCAGGTCCCGGTTCAAGGCATCTAGCAGCTGCTCATACAGAAAGCGCTCGCGCGCCAGCGACCGTTCGCGCGCCGAAAGCACTTTGTCCTCGAAGCTTTTCAGCTCTTCGGTGATGAACCGCTCGGCGCCGGTCAGCGTCTGCCGGCGGGTGTAGTGCGCCGGCGCTTTTTCGGCCTGGCCCTTGCTGACCTCGATGTAGTAGCCGTGCACGCGGTTGTAGCCGACCTTCAGCGTGGCGATGCCGGTCGCGGCTTTTTCGCGCGCTTCCAGATCGACCAGGAACTGGTCGGCATTGGTCGACAGCAGGCGCAGTTCATCGAGTTCGGCATCGAAGCCCGGCGCGAACACGCCGCCGTCGCGCAGCAGTACCGATGGCTGCTCCAGCAGGGCATCGGTCAGATGCTGGGCGAGTTCCGGGTGCCGCCCGAGCGCCGTACGCAGTTCATCCAAACGCGGCGAAGCCACGCGCTGCAGCAGGGCTTCGATGTCCGGCAGGCGTTTCAGGGTATCGCGCAGGCCGCTGAGATCACGCGGGCGGGCGCTGCGCAGGGCGACACGGGTCAGGATGCGTTCGATGTCGCCGATGCCTCGGAATATCGTCCGCAGGTCCTCGCATAATCCCGAATCCAGCAATTGCCCTACAGCATCATGGCGCGCGCGGATCGCATCCTGGTTGCGCAGTGGCCGGTTCAGCCAGCGCCGCAGGAGGCGGCCTGCCATCGGGTTGCAGGTGGTGTCGAGCACGCCCAGCAGGGTGTGCTGTAGCTGGCCGTCGAAGCGTTCATCCAGCTCCAGATGCCGGCGTGTGGCCGCGTTCATGGCAATGGCGTCGTCACTGGATTCCCATTGCGCGGAATTCATGTGCGGCAGGCGCTGCTTCTGGGTTTCCTCCAGATAGCCGAGCAGGGCGCCGGCGGCGCCGATGGCAAGCGTCTGCGGCGCGGCGTGCTCCGCCAGCCCGAAACCCGACAGATCGGCGACCGCGAAGAACTGCTTCAGCTGGCGCGTTCCGGTTTCGGCGTCGAAATACCAGACCGGCCGGCGACGCAGCCCTTTATGTCCGGCCAATTGCAGGGCCACGGTTTCATCATCGGGAACCAGGATCTCGGCCGGGTTCAGCCGCGCCAATTCCGCCTGCAGCTGATCGGCATCCGCGGCGTGGCTGAGCAGGAAACGACCGGCGGCGACATCGGCCCAAGCCAGTCCGAAACCCTGTTTGCCGTGCG
This sequence comes from Arenimonas sp., assembly GCA_035562675.1. Lineage (GTDB taxonomy): Bacteria > Pseudomonadota > Gammaproteobacteria > Xanthomonadales > Xanthomonadaceae > Arenimonas. The sequence continues at coordinate 6,887 of DATMWF010000011.1, forward strand.
ATATCGAGAGCAGCAGTTGTTCCCTGCGGTCATCCAGCAGGGCTTCGTCGGTCAGCGTGCCCGGGGTGATCACGCGCACCACTTTGCG
>DATMWF010000012.1:0-1706 GCA_035562675.1 Arenimonas sp.
CCGCGCGCGCCGATGAGTCCGAGCCGGTAGCGCTTTGCTGCCTCGGGCTTCATTCGGCATCCTTTTCGTGGAAAGTGGCCGGACGATTGAGACAGTAGCCGACCGCGCGTTCGATTTCGGCGAATCCGTCCAAACCATACCAGAACACCGTCCAATGCCCGCACTTCATGCAACCGTCGGAAACCTGCATGTAAAAATCGTTGATCGGGTTGTCATGCCGGGACCGCCAGAACATCTTAGGCGTTTCCTGGCGCATGACCGACCAGGCCGCCGAGCCCAGTCCCTCGCCCTGGGCATCATCGGCCACGGCGAATTTGTCCAGGTACGGAATACCGTCGACATCGAGCAACACCAAGGCGGCGCGGTAATCCTCGCTGTAATAGATCCTGGAGGGCTTATTGGCGCGGAAATAACCCGGCAGCATTTTCTTGGAAAATCCGGATTCAAGCAGTTTCAGGAGCTTCGGCCTGTCGATTTCAGACCAGGCGGATGCGCTCTGGATACGTTTGCCCTTGCGCACCAACGTGCCGGAACCGCGGTGGGTGAACAGTTCCTTGGCCAGTTCTTCGGGCTTGGTGATGGATACCGAACTGTCCCTGGGCAGATCCTCCAGCAGGGCCGCGATCTGCTCGATCTTGACCTTCATGCCGGAATGCAGCCAGGGCTGGCGCATCAGCTGCGCATAATCCGTGGACAGATTGATCGAGTCGATGATGCGGCCGTCGCCGTCAAGCAGGCCGCCGGTATTGGTCAGGAAGATGATCTTGTAAGGCTGCAGCGTCTTGACCACCTCATTGGCGGCCCAATCGGCGTTGATGTTGACGATCTGGCCGTCGGCCGTTTCGCCGAGCGAGGAGATCACCGGGATCGAACCGGCCTTGATCGCCGAATACACGGCTTCGGTATGGACCTTGACGACCTTGCCGACCAGGCCGTATTTCTTGACGTCCAGCAACTTGGCCTCAAGCACGCCGGAATTCAGCGAGACCGCGCGGATGCCCTGCACCTGCAGCGCCTCGACCAGACGCAGGTTCTCCTGCAGACAGACACGTCGCACCGTCTTCAGAACGGCTTTGGTGGTCACCCGCAGGCCGTTGACCGTGCGTTTGCGCACCCCGGCGGCTTCCAGTTCGGCATCCAGCTGCGGACCCGCGCCATGGATGACGATCGGGGTCAGGCCGACCTGCTGCAGGAAGCCCAGCGAAGACACCAAGGCGTCGAGGTCGTCGCGCAGGATGGCCCCGCCGACCTTGACTACCGCGAAGCGCGAGGCATCGCGCTGCGAGAAGCGTTTGAGGTACTGCTGGATTTCCTTCGCGCTGCCGATATTGCTGAGCAGGCGGACGATGGTGTCGCGGACTTGGCTTTGTGCGCTCATGGTTAACCCGCTATGTCCGTGTAACGTTCCGCCGCGGCCTGCAGCTGTTCCAGGGCGACCCATTCGTCGGCGCTGTGCGCCTGCGCGATGTTTCCGGGACCGAACACCAGCGCGTTCATGCCGGACTGCGAAAACAGCGCCGCTTCGGTCCAGAAATCGACTGCATGGCCGATCGGCAGGTTCAAGGCGTCGGCCAGATCCCGCGCCTGCAGCCGGCGCTGTTCGGCTGACGCCGTATCGCCGGCCGGCAAGGGCTGGCCGGTGAAGGTCACCGCATAGTCCTTGTTGACGTGCGGCAGCAGATCGGCGAACTGCCGGTGCAGCTGCT
>DATMWF010000013.1:0-40343 GCA_035562675.1 Arenimonas sp.
GTGCCCTGGAACAGCTGGAAATACATGGCATCCACCTTGGCCAGCCCGTCCTTGCTGCTTAACGCGCCGATCGCCAGACCACCCAAAAGAAGCAGGGCGGTTTTGCCGGTCACCACTTCACGTACATCATGCCAACGGATGCCCTTGGCACCCTTTGCCAAAGCCAGCCCGATCAGAATGGCGGGGATTTCCATGACCACCACCAACGCGACCAGGACCGCATCGGCCGGCTGTCCCGAGCGCTCGCTGAATTGCTGCGCGGCGATGAAGGTAACCGCTGAAACAGACCCGAAGTGCGCGGCAATGGCGGCGGCGTCGATGCGGCTGTCGCGCAGCCAGGTTTTCGCCAGGAAGTAGGCGCTGACTGCGGTAACGACCCCAAGAACGAACGTCGCCGCGATGAATGCGGCAAGATCGTCCGGCGCGTCCTTGCGAAGGGCTACGCCGCCTTTCAAGCCAATGGCCAGCAGCAGGAATATCGACAGGTAACTCTGTATGGCAGCCGGTATTTCCAGGTCGCTCCGCAGGCCGCGTGCAATAAGCCCCAGCGCGAACGCCAGCACGACCGGGGACAGCAGATTGGCGGCGAGCAGTTCCGTCGAGAACATCTAAGCCTCAGGTTTCCGCTTGATAGCGTGCGGGGGCGGAGTTGAAGTGCCCGCAGGCGCCGCAGGTCCTGCGCTCGGTGGACCGGTAGAAGTTCTCGAAGACCGCATGGAACTGGTTTTCAATGTCGACCAGATGGAAAAACTCCTCGTACAGTTTGCTGTTGCACGATTCGCAGAACCACATCAAGGCGTCCCGCTCGTGCGCCAGGCGCTTTCTTTCGATCACAAGGCCGACGGAGCCGGCGCTGCGCTGCGGCGAGTGGGGGACATGGGGGGGAAGGTAGAAGATTTCGCCGGCTGCAATCGGTATGTCCCGGACACGCCCGTCTTCCTGGACACGCAGGACCATGTCGCCTTCCAGCTGGTAGAAAAACTCCGGGCCGTCTTCGTAGTGGTAATCGGTCCGCTCGTTCGGGCCACCGACGATCATGATGATGTAATCGGCGTCAACGATGCATTTGTTGCCGACCGGCGGCTTCAGGAGATGCCGGTTTTTCTCGATCCAGGCCTGTAGATTGAAGGCGTTCAGCAGCATGGTTTATTCTCCTGGCTGGCGATGCATTTCAGCTCGATGGCGATGGGTGTCGGCAGGGCGCTGATGCCCAATGTCGTGCGGCAGGGCGCTTGGCCGGCATCGGGGAAGTGTTCCGCCCATATCCGGTTGTAGACCGGGAAGTCGTTTTCCATGTCGGTCAGGTAAACGGTGACGTCAATCAGGTCGTCCCAGCCTGCGCCGGCGCTTTCCAGCACCGCCTTGACATTGGCGAACACCGACCGGCATTGAGCGGCGATATCGTAGTGCTGCAGCTTCCCTGATGCGTCATAGACATTGCCGGGAATGCTGTTGTCGGCAGCTGAACGCGGGCCGATGCCTGACAGGAACAGCAGGTTGCCGGACCTGCGCGCATGCGGGTACGAACCGACCGCTTTCGGCGCCAGCTCGGCATGGATGGCCTCACTCATGCGCGCGCTCCAGGCAGGACCTGACGGCTTCGTGGTACAGCGGCACGATCGAATCAACGCCCGGTATGCCATCGTTAAGGGCCCGGATTTTTCCGTCGCGCAGACGGTAAATCCATGCATGGACCTGGATGGCCTGGCCACGTTGCCAGGCATCGGCGAGCACGGTGCTTTGGCAGACGTTAAGCGCCTGCTCGATGACATTCAGTTCGCAGAGCGTCTGCGCGCGCTTTTCAGGATCGAGCTGCGACAGGCCGGCCTGGTGCTTGTCCATGACATCGGCCACATGCCGCAGCCAGTTATCCGCCAAGCCGACACGCCGCCCATCAAGCGTGGCCTGTATGCCACCGCAGCCGTAGTGTCCGCAGACGATGACATGCTCGACTTTGAGCAGGTCGACGGCGAACTGCATGGTGCTCAGGCAGTTCAGGTCGGTATGGACCACGACGTTGGCGACGTTGCGGTGTACGAAAACCTCGCCGGGCTGCATGCCGGTGATCTGGTTGGCGGGCACACGGGAATCGGAGCAGCCGATCCACAGGTACTTGGGCGACTGGATCTGCTCCAGCCGGGTGAAGAATCCCGGATCTTCGGCCACGGCCTGCAGCGCCCAGGCCTTGTTTTGATCAAGCAGATAATCGAGTTCAGACATCCTGTATTCCTATGGACACGGTTTTTGCCTCGGAGAAGAATTTCAGCGCTTCCAAGCCGCCCTCACGGCCGAAGCCGGACTGCTTCATGCCACCGAACGGGGTCCGCAGATCGCGCTGCATCCAGGCGTTGATCCAGACGATGCCGGTTTCCAGTCCATCCGCCATGCGCTGGGCGCGCGAAATGTCGGATGTCCAGACGCTGGCCGCGAGTCCATAGCTTGAATCATTGGCCATCGCCAATGCATCGGCCTCATTCTCGAAGGCATGCAGGCTCACCACCGGTCCGAACACCTCCTCCTGGCAGAAGCGGGAACGCATCGGCAGCCCTTCGATGACGGTCGGGGCGATGAACCAGCCATTGGCCAGTTCACCGGAAAGGTGCAGCGCCTCGCCGCCGCACAGGAGCCGACCGCCTTCCTGTTTGGCCAGTTCGATGTAGCCGAGCACTTTCTCGTAATGCGCTTTCGATATGACCGGACCGAGACGCGTGGCCGGATCGTTCGGATCGCCCACGGCCAGCGTTTCGATCTGCCGCAGGAACGCCGCCTTGAAGCGCTCGTAAAAGGACGCCTGCACCAGCAAGCGGGAGCCGCACAGGCAGATCTGGCCGCTGTTCTGGAATCCCAGGCGGGCGATGTTGGCGAAGAGATTGTGCGCAGGCGCATCTTCGAAGACGATGGCAGGATTTTTCCCGCCCATTTCCAGCGTCACTTTTTTGAAGGTCCTGGCGCATTCCACGGCGATGGCGCGGCCAACCCGGGTGGAGCCGGTGAAACTGATGGCCTGCACGTCCGGATGCACGGTCAGCGCGTGGCCCACGGTATCGCCCAAGCCATGGATGATGTTCAGAACCCCTGCCGGCAGGCCGGCGCTGACGCATACTTCGGCCAGCAGCGCGGCGGACATCGGAGTGACTTCGCTGGGCTTGGCGATGACGCAGTTGCCAGCCGCCAAGGCCGGTGCGATTTTCCAGGTGAGCAGGTAAAGCGGCAGGTTCCAGGGACTGATGACGCCGACTGTTCCCAACGGCTGATGCAGCGTGTAGTTCAGTCCGGCTTCGGAATGAAAGGCCTGGTCAAGGGTCTGCTGGCAGGCCGCGGCGAAAAAACGGAAGTTCTCGATTGCGCGCGGGATTTCGATATCGCGCACGATGTGCAGCGGTTTGCCGGTATCCAGGGATTCACAGCGGACGAAATCATCGAAGCGGGCCTGGATGCCGTCCGCCAGCGCATTCAGCCATCGTGCGCGGTCACTGGGTTTGAGCCTCGACCAGGACGGGAACGCCATGGCGGACGCTTCGGCGGCATCGGCGACGTCCCCGACGTGTCCTGCCGGGCAGTATTCGTAAAGCGATGCGGTAGCCGGGTTGAATACGCCGAGCAGGTCATCGCTGTGCGATGGCGTGAACTGGCCAGCAATGAATTGTTTTATCGCCATTTTCGCTATATCCCCGGTGCCGTCATAGGATAACGCATTCGCTTCGGCAGTTGAACTTAAAGCGACTTGGTCCGGCCACCGTCTACCGGCAGGTTGATGCCATTGATGTAACCGGACATGGGCTGGCATAAAAAGGCCACGGCGTGTGCGACTTCCGCAGGCTGCGCGAAGCGCCCGGCCGGTACGCTGGCGATCATGCCGCTGGCGATGTCCTGAGTGCTTTTGCCTGAACTGGCGGCGCGCTCCTTGAGGATCTGGTCAAGACGCTGGGTCATCGTGTAGCCGGGCAATACGTTGTTCACGGTGATCCCGGCCGGACCCAGTTCGCCGGCCAATGTCTTCGCCCAGGCGGCCATGGCGCCGCGGATGGTATTGGAAACCCCCAACATCGGAATCGGTTCTTTCACGGAGGTGGAAATGATGTTGACAATGCGGCCCCACTGACCGGCCTGCATATGCGGAACAACCGCCTGCAGGAGCGTTTGGCCAGCCAGCACATGCTGCTGGAATACCGCAAGCAGCTGGCCTGCGTCGGCCTTCAGCAGGGCACCGCCGGCCGGGCCGGCGCTGTTGTTGATCAATATGTCAAAACCCGCCGAGCGGATATGTTGCAGTACCGGCTCCAGCGCATTGACATCGGCGACAAGGAAGCCGTGACGCTGCGCTCCGGTTGCCGTCAGACTTTCACGAGCGGCCAGCAATGCCGGCTCGCGGCGGGCCAGCAGGGTGACATCGGCGCCGAGTGCCGACAAGGCCTGTGCACTGGCCAGACCGATGCCCTCTGAGCCACCGCAGACCAGGGCTTTTTTACCGGCAAGGACCGGCATCAGTGCCTGGATCCCACGGTACGGATCATCTGCGGCAGCAGATCTTCATCCTGGCTGCCCTGAGGCGGCTCGAGTTCTTCCATCCACAGTCCCAACTCGTCGGCGTCTTCTTCGTCCATGCCGTCGAACGAACGGAAATCGGCGTCCATCAATGCAGCCCGGGCGATGTCTTCGTTTTCAAAGCGCAGATGCTCGCCCTTGCTGTCGAACACGATGGCTATGCCGTTTTCAGTGACCTGCAGGCGGGCCCAGACCAGCAGGTGCTCCGGGCGCGCCAGCCACCACTGTTCGGAAACGACAATGTACTCGGGTTCGTCCAGGTAATCTTCATCTTCAATCATAATCAGCTCTTGGACATAACGAAACAGAATGCGGCGGCAATCAGCGCGATCAGGGCGATCCAGCCGAATATTCCCGCCAAGCGGCCGAACTGGATGAGAGTCCTGGCCTGTGGGTAGGCGTTTTGGCCGAAGCGCATGAGCCACCAGCCGTAGGGAATCCCGCCGCGCTCGGTTCCGGGCGCGAAGGCCAGGCTGCGGTCGAGGTGTTCGCGGTAAGCCAGGATGCGCATGCCGAAATGGCCGGGCAGGGCGGATCCGAAAACGCCCAGGAAGGCGAACAGCAGTCCGACCCACATCAGAATTCAGCCAGGCCCGGCGCGCGCGGGTAGGGGATGGCGTCGCGGATGTTCTGCAGGCCGCAGACATATACGACCAATCGCTCGAAGCCCAGACCGAATCCGGCGTGCGGCACGGAGCCGTAGCGGCGGAAGTCACGGTACCACTCATAGTGCGCCGGATCCAGACCGAACTGGCGCATGCGCGAGTCCAGGACATCCAGGCGTTCTTCACGCTGCGAACCGCCGATGATTTCACCGATGCCCGGCGCCAGCACATCCATCGCAGCCACGGTGCGGCCGTCGTCGTTGAGGCGCATATAGAAGGCCTTGATGTGCTCAGGGTAGTTGGCGACCACCACCGGGCGTCCGACGTGGGTTTCGGTCAGCCAGCGCTCATGCTCGGTCTGCAGATCCAGGCCCCATTCCACGGGATAATCGAACTTGTGCCCCGAATCCTGCAGCAGCCTGATCGCATCGGTGTACTCGATGCGCTCAAACGGCGCGGCGATGAACTGTTCCAGTTTGATGATGGCGTTTTTTTCAACGCGCTCGGCCAGAAAAGCCAGGTCGTCCATGCGCTCGTCAAGTACCGCCTTGAAGATGTACTTCAGGAATTTTTCGGCCAGCAGGGCATCGTCGTTCAGGTCGGCGAAGGCGATTTCCGGTTCAATCATCCAGAACTCGGCCAGATGGCGGGTGGTATTGGAATTTTCGGCCCGGAACGTCGGTCCGAAGGTGTAGACCTTGGATAAAGCCAGGCAGAAAGCCTCCACGTTCAACTGGCCGGAAACGGTCAGAAACGCCTCTTTGCCGAAGAAATCCTTGGAAAAGTCGACCTCGCCCTTGGCGGTGCGCGGCAGGTTCATCATATCCAGCGTGGAAATGCGGAACATCTGGCCGGCGCCTTCGGCGTCTGATGTTGAGATGATCGGCGTGTTGACCCAGTAAAACCCCTGTTCATGGAAAAAGCGGTGCACGGCCTGCGCCATGCTGTGCCGGATGCGGGTCACCGCGCCGAACAGGTTGGTGCGCGGCCGCAAATGCGCCACTTCGCGCAGGAATTCCAGGCTATGCGCCTTGGGCTGGATTGGATAGGTTTCCGGATCGTCCACCCAGCCGACCACCTCGATTTCGGTGGCCTGCAGCTCAAAAACCTGGCCTTGCCCTTCGGAAACGGCGACGACTCCCGTCGCCCTGACGGAGCAGCCGGCGGTCAGCTTCTTCACTTCGATGTCGTAATTGCCCAGAATGGAGGGGGCAACCACCTGGACCGGGGCGAAGCAGGAACCGTCGCTGACGTTGATGAACGACAGACCGGCCTTGGAATCGCGCCGGGTGCGGACCCAACCTTGCACGGTAACGGTTTCACCGGCCGCCAGTTTGCCGCCCAGCACCTGTTGAACGCTTGCAACAGCCATACTTGAAATCTCCGGATATCGACACTATGTATTGCTATAGAATAACCGCTATGGCGGGATTCCCCAATAATGTTTCGCATCCAAAGATTGAAAAGGCGTCCATATGTCGGTAACACTCACGCAAAACGCGGCAGACCGCGTCAAACAATACCTGTCCCAGACCCCGGGTGGCATCGGGTTGTCCGTGGCCGTCAGAAAGAGCGGCTGTTCCGGGTGGGCCTATGTGGTTGATATCGCCAAGGAAGTCAAGGACGGCGAACAGGTTTTCGAAAGCCACGGCATACAGGTCCGCGTGCCTGACGGCTCCCTTGAGCAGTTGGCCGGCACCGAAATCGACTTCGTCAGCGAAGGCCTGAACCAGCAGTTCATGTTCCGCAACCCCCGGGTGACCGGCGAATGCGGCTGCGGCGAAAGCTTTACCACGGCTGAAGAAAAGGCCTAACTGCCCGTTCCAGCTTGTCTTTTTGCTGAATTCCTGTGATAATAGCGGGCTCTCTAACCGAGAGTTCTTGCTCCACTGCAATCGTGCGGGGGGCTGATTGGCTTAACCGCCAGTACATCCACAAGGAATATTTCTATGCGTCATTATGAAGTTGTGTTCATGGTCCATCCGGACCAATCCGAACAAGTGCCGGCCATGGTCGAGCGCTACAAATCCCTGATCGAAGGTTCCAACGGAACCATCCACCGCCTTGAAGACTGGGGCCGCCGCCAACTGGCGTATCCGATCGAGAACCTGGTGAAAGCCCATTACGTGCTGATGAACATCGAGTGCGACCAGGCCGTGCTGACCGAACTGACCGACAGTTTCCGTTTCAACGACGCAGTCCTGCGCAACCTCGTGCTGTCCATGGACGAAGCCGCCACCGAGCAGTCCTTGATCATGAAGCACAAGGACGACAAAGTCAGCGACCGCCGCCGCCGTGACGACGACAGCGTAGAAGCCGACGTCGAGAGCGAAGAAGCCGAAACCGTCGACGCCGACACCACCGCAGCCGAATAAGCTAAAGGACCCTATATGTCTAAATTTTTCCGTCGCCGCAAATTCTGCAAGTTCTCCGCCGAAGGCGCCAAAAGCATCGATTACAAAGACCTGAACACCTTGCGCCAGTACGTTTCCGAAAACGGCAAGATCGTTCCCAGCCGCATCACCGGAACCAAAGCCAAGTACCAGCGCATGCTGCAGGCCGCCATCAAGCGCGCCCGTTTCCTGGCCCTGATTCCTTACACCGACAACCACGACGTCTGATTCCGGACGTTGTACGGACAGCACAAGCTGCGGGTGCATGCGCCCGCTAACGTATTTTGGAGCAGTTATGAAAGTTATTTTGTTGCAGAAAGTCACTAATCTGGGCGGTTTGGGCGACCAAGTCGACGTCAAGCCGGGCTACGGCCGCAATTTCCTCATTCCTTACGGCAAAGCGGTGCCGGCGACCGCCGACAACGTGGCCGCCTTTGAAGCCAAGCGCGCCGAATATGAAGCCAAAGCCGCTTCTATCCTGGCCGCCGCCGTCAAGCGCAGGGATGAACTGGAAGGCGCCGCAGTGACCATCACCGCCAATGCGTCGGCCGAAGGCAAGCTGTTCGGTTCGGTCGGCACCCGCGATATCGCGGAAGCCTTCACCGCCGCCGGCCATAAGCTGGAAAAGTCGGAAGTGGTCATGGGCGAAGGTCCGCTGCGCCGCACCGGCGAATTCGAGGTCATCGTGCACCTGCATGCCGACGTCGAAACCAAAGTGAAAGTGACGGTCGCTCCCGAAGCGGCTTGATCCAAGGCAACACCATGGAAAAACCGCCTTCGGGCGGTTTTTTTTTGCCATTTGCCCATTTAGACGCTTATCCACAGACTTATGCGCAACGTTTTTGCGGATAAAGCGGTACGATATATGCAGCCGTATCCACCCGAATTGAGATGTTATGTCAGCACGTTCAGAGCCGTCCCGAAACAGCAAACGCATAGATGAACTGAAGGTGCCGCCGCAGGCCATCGAGGCCGAGCAGGCGGTACTGGGCGGCCTGATGCTGTCTCCGGAGTCGATCAACCATCTGGGCGACCTGCTGACCGACGCCGACTTCTACCTTCAGTCGCATCGGGTCATCTACAAAGCCATCATCGAACTGTCCGAAAAGAACCAGCCATACGACGCGATCACCATCAGCGAATGGCTGCAGACCAACAATCTGGCGACCCAGGTCGGCGGTACCGAGTATCTCATCGACCTGGTCAGCCAGACGCCGTCCGCCGCCAACATCAAGGCATGGGCTGAAATCGTCCGCGAGAAATCGATCCTGCGCCAGATGATCGAAGCGGGCACCGCGATCGTCAACAACGGTTTCGATCCGGACGGGCGTGAAATCAAGGAGTTGCTTGCCGACGCCGAGCAGTCCGTGTTCAAGATCGCCGAGCAGGGCGCCCGGGCCAAGAAGTCGTTCGTCGCCATCAAGGACGCCGCCAAAGAGGCTTACGAGCAGATCGTCAAGCGTTACGACAACCAAGGTTCGCTGTCCGGCCTGCCGACCGGGTTCACCGAGTTCGACGAAATGACCTCAGGGCTCCAGAAACAGGACCTGATCATCCTGGCGGCCAGGCCGGCGATGGGCAAGTGCCTGAGTGCGGATGCCGAAATCGTGCTTTCAAATGGTTCGATTGCCACGATTGAACAGATTTGCAGGAGCCGGGGAGGAACCGTTTCCACACTGGCGGATTCATTCCGTCTTGGTATCGCAGCACCTTCCGATTTCGTCGATGACGGAATCAAACCGACATTCGAGGTCACTACACGGCTGGGCAGGCGCGTGGAGTCCACCGCGCCGCATCCGTATCTCACGATAGACGGCTGGAAGCCTTTGCTGGAGCTCAAGGAAGGCGATTTCATTGCCGTGCCGAGGACGCTCCCGGTGTTCGGCGACCAATCCATGCGCGAATGCGAAATCACGCTGCTCGCCTATCTGATCGGTGATGGCGGGTTGACCGGCAGCATGCCGAAATTCACCAGCTCGAATGCCGAAATCACTTCCGATTTCCTCGCCGCCGTAAATGATTTTGGCGGAATCGTCGCCAACCCGACGGAGATGCGCGAATCCTTCTCGCCGTCTTGGCGTGTGGCGGCGAACGATCAATCGATAACAGAGCAGCGAACGGCGTTCTCCAAGGCCTTGGCAGGCCGTATCGAGGCATCGGGATCCTCGGCGAGACGTGTGGCGAGCGCCCTTGCTGTCAGTCCATCGTCTGTTACCAACTGGGTCAAGGGCAAGACCCTGCCCGATTTGGCGTTGCAAGGCCGGCTATGCAGCGTGCTTCAGGTCGAACCCGCCGATCTTGGCATGCTTTCGGATAATCCGGCGCGGAGAAACTCCCCCAATCCGTTGACCTTATGGCTTCTGGAATTAGGCTTGATGGGACATGGCGTGCATCACAAGTTCGTTCCATCGCCCGTGTTCCGCCTGCCGAAGATTCAACTTGCCCATTTCCTCAATCGATTGTTCGCCACGGACGGATGGGCCAGTACGTGGTCGTCAGGCCAGGCGCAAATTGGCTATTCCAGTGTGTCCGAACGTCTGGCGAGGCAGGTGCAGCATCTTCTGCTGCGTTTTGGAATAGTCGCCAAGCTGCGTCAGCGCTGGATCAAATACCGCGATACAAGGCGCGTTTCCTGGCAATTGGACATCACGGATGCAGGAGCGATCCGCCAATTCATCGATGAAATCGGCATTCATGGCAAACAGGCCGCAATCGACTCGGTTTCCGATGCCCTCGAAAAGCGCGGCCAGCACGGCAATGTGGATCTTATTCCCGTCCAGGTATGGGAGCGGATTGAGCGATCGAAGGGCGCCATGTCCTGGGCTGAATTGGCTAGGTTGACAGGCTATAACGAGTCCAACAGCCATGTAGGCAGGCGCGCCATGTCCCGTGAACGCCTGCATCGCATCGCCACGGCACTGCAGGATGCCGAACTTGCGGCATTGGCGACAAGCGATGTCGTGTGGGATCGCATCGAGTCCATTGTAGTAACCGGCGAGAAACAGGTTTACGATCTGACCATACCTGAAACCCACAATTTCATCGCCAACGATATCTGTGTACACAACACAACGCTCGCGTTGAATATCGCCGAGTATGCGGCCCTGAAGACCAAGAAAGCGGTCGCCGTGTACTCCATGGAGATGTCGGCCGGCCAGCTGGCGCAGCGCCTGCTGTCGTCGATCGGCCGCATCAACGCCAACAACCTGCGTTCCGGCAGCCTGGAAGACGAAGACTGGTCGCGCCTGACCATGTCCATAAAAATGCTGACCGAGTCGAAGATATTCATCGACGATACGCCGGCCATGTCGCCCCACGAACTGGCTTTCCGCGCCCGCCGCCTTAAACGCGAGCACGACCTGGGCCTGATCGTGGTCGATTACCTGCAGTTGATGCAGGTGCCCGGCAACAAGGAAAACCGTGCCACGGAAATTTCCGAAATCTCCCGGTCGCTGAAGGCCCTGGCGAAAGAGCTGGACATCCCCATCATCGCGCTTTCCCAGCTGAACCGCGGCTTGGAAAGCCGGACCGACAAGCGTCCGATCATGTCCGACCTGCGTGAGTCCGGCGGTATCGAACAGGACGCCGACATCATCCTGTTCATTTACCGTGACGAATACTACAACAAGGATTCGGCGGAGAAAGGCCTGGCGGAAATCATCATCTCCAAGCACCGTAACGGCTCGACGGGGTCGTTCAAGCTGAAATTCTTCGGCGAATACACGCGCTTCGACAACCTTGCCCACGACCATCACGGCAGCTTCGAGTAAACATGGCCAGGGCGACCACCGCAAGCATCCACATCGACGCTCTGCGCCACAACCTGGCGCATATCCGCAAAACCGCGCCTGGCTGCAGCGTCATGGCGGTGGTCAAGGCGGATGGCTACGGCCATGGCCTTGAACGTGTGGCGCACGCCTTGAGCGGCGCAGACGCGTTCGGCGTCGCGGCGCTATCGGACGCCCAGCGTCTGCGGGCGGCCGGCCTCTCGCAGAAGATCGTGCTGCTCTCAGGCTTCGATGAAGCCAGCGACCTTGAGCAGCTCCGCCAGTTGTCGGTCGATACCGTTGTGCATCATGAATCACAGCTTGAAATGCTTCGGCAGGACAGCGGGGCGCCGGTATCCGTGTGGCTGAAGATGGACAGTGGCATGCATCGGCTGGGATTTCCGCCCGAACACTTCCAGCGGGTTTATTCGGAACTCCGGGCCATGCCGAATATCGCCGACGACATCGTGCTGATGAGCCACTTCGCCAGCTCGGATGAACTGGATAATCCGCAGACCACTTCCCAGATCGCGCGCTTCGACCTGAACAAGGCCGGCGTTCCAGGCGCCAGTTCACTGGCCAACTCATCTGCGGTGCTGAATTGGCCGAATGCGCACCGGCAGTGGCTGCGCGCCGGTGGCGCCTTGTATGGGCTGACCGTGGCGCAGGGCAAAACCGGCGCGGACTTCGGCCTGAAAGCGGCCATGACGCTCAGTACGCGCCTGATTTCCATCCAGGACGTCAAGGCCGGCGAGCGCGTCGGCTATGCCGGCCTGTATCAATGCCCGGAAGACATGAAGGTCGGCGTTGCCGCGATAGGCTACGGTGACGGCTATCCGCGTAACATCCGGCCCGGTACGCCGGTCCTGCTCAACGGCAGGCGGGTTCCCGTCATCGGCCGGGTATCGATGGACCTGATGACCCTGGACCTGCGCACGCAGCCTGAGGCGCGGGTAGGGGATCCGGTCGTGCTGTGGGGCGAAGGGTTGCCCATCGAGGAAATCGCCGACGCGGCCAATACCATCAGTTACGAGCTGACCTGCTCCATCACACGCCGGGTAAGGTTCATCGAAACATAAGCGTTCACGCCGTTCTGACGGATGAATCGGTTTAATGGAACATTGATTTTCCGACATTCAAGGTGATTTGTGGCTACGGCAATGGTTTGGCTCCGCAGGGATCTACGGCTCAAGGACAACCCTGCATTGGCACAGGCCATCGCCGACGGCTTTCAGCCGGTACTCGTTTACATCCACGCGCCGCATGAAGAGTCGCCTTGGGCCCCAGGTGCGGCCAGCTCGGCATGGCTGCATCATTCCCTGAATGCATTGAGCCAGGACATCGGGAAAATCGGCGGCCGCCTGTTGCTGGCGCAGGGCGACTCACTTGCCGAACTGGAACGGATCCAATCGCTGAGCGGTTCGCAGGCCCTTTATTTCAGCAATCTTTACGAGCCGTCGCTGCAGGCGCGCGATGCCGTGGTCCAGCAGTGCTTCGAGCGAAAGGGCATTGCCGTGCACCGCTCCAATTCGGCCTTGCTGTTCGAACCCTGGCAGATCAGGACCGGGGCGGGAACGCCCTACAAGGTATTCACCCCGTTCTGGCGCAATGCGCTTAGCCAGCTGCAACTGCGGCCGGAGTACAGGGAACCGTCGCAGCTGACGGATGCCACGGAGCTGCCAAGCCTTGCGGTCGACGACCTGAAGTTATTGCCGGAAAAGAACTGGCATGCCGGTTTCTGGCAACATTGGCTGCCGGGCGAGCAGGGCGCGCATGAAATGCTGGAAATATTCTGTGACGGCACCATCAAAGGCTACAAGGAACAGCGCAACCTGCCGGACCGGACCGGCACCTCCAAGCTGTCACCGCATCTGCATTTCGGCGAAATTTCGCCGCAGCAGATCTGGCGGCAGGTGGAGCGGGTGCGTGTCTCGGAATCCGAGCGGGATGACGTCAAGCATTTTGGTTCCGAGCTGGGATGGCGGGAATTCTCATACCATCTCCTGCATCATTTTCCGCATTCAAGCGATCACAGCCTGAACCCCGGATTCGCGGAGTTTGACTGGGCCAAGACAGATCCATCGGTATTGGCCCGCTGGCAGCGCGGGCAAACCGGCGTTCCGATCATCGATGCCGGCATGCGCGAGCTCTGGCAAACCGGCTGGATGCATAACCGGGTCCGGATGATCGTCGCCAGCTTCCTGTGCAAAAACCTCCGTTACCATTGGCTGGAAGGCGCGCATTGGTTCTGGGACACGTTGGTGGATGCCGATTTGGCCAACAACAGCCAAGGCTGGCAATGGACAGCCGGCACTGGCTGCGATGCCGCGCCGTATTTCCGCATCTTCAATCCGGTCACGCAATCCGAACGCTTCGACCCCAAGGCCACCTACATCAAAAGATGGGTGCCTGAACTGGCCAATATGCCGGTACCTTTGGTATTTTCACCCTGGACCAAGCCTTCGGTATGCCAGGCAATGGCTCCGGACTATCCATGCGTTCCTTTGGTCGATCTGGCGGAATCCAGGAATCAGGCTTTGGCGGCATATTCCGGCAGATAGTGCCCGCGTTGCCGTTTTGCGGTAAAGTTAATTCAACTTTCCGCCGGGTTTCCCATGAGCGCTGTCCGTAAATCGTACAAGAAGACTCCGATGAGCCGCGTCGACCACGCCTGGCTGCGGATGGAGCGTGCCACCAACCTGATGATGATCAGCGGCGTGATGATGTTCGAAACGCCGGTCGACATCAACCGCTTGAAGAAGGTCATCAAGGACCGTTTCATGGCCTATCCGCGCTTCCGCCAGAAAGTGGTGGAAACCGCCACCGGCACTTTCTGGCAGGAAGACCCCGATTTTGACCTGGACTGGCATGTGCGCCTGTCGGCGCTCCCCGGCAAAGCCGATAAGATCGCGCTGGAACGCTTCGTCAGCCTGCTGGCATCGACACCGCTGGACAAAACCAAGCCGCTTTGGCAGTTCCATCTGGTCGAAAAATACGGCGGTGGATCGGCCCTGATCGTCCGCATCCACCATTGCTATGCAGACGGCATCGCCTTGGTGCAGGTGATTCTTTCGATGACCGAAAGCGAATCCAAGCCCTCGAAACGCGAACCGTTGGC
This sequence comes from Arenimonas sp., assembly GCA_035562675.1. Classification (GTDB taxonomy): domain Bacteria; phylum Pseudomonadota; class Gammaproteobacteria; order Xanthomonadales; family Xanthomonadaceae; genus Arenimonas. Next base: position 14,429 of record DATMWF010000013.1, read on the forward strand.
CAAGACCTGGCTCAAGGACGACGGTAAGGCGGTGCATGCCCGCATGGGTGCCATCGGCCGCTATATGAAAATGGGCGAAGACTTGCTTGAAAAAGGCCTGGACATCTACCGGGACCCCGGGCTGGCCAGCGTGATGGCCAAGGAGGGTGGTGAAATCGCTCGCGAGCTCGCCGTCGCACTGTCGCTCAGCGACGATCCGGAAACCATATTGAGGGGTCGCCTGGGCGTGCGCAAGCGCGTGGCTTGGGCGCCGCCGTTGCCTCTGGAAGAGGTAAAGGCGATTGCCCGCGCCTTCGACGCCACCGTCAACGACGTGCTGATGGCATCGATGGCGGGAGCCCTGCGCAGTTACATGATCGAGCGCGGCGAGAACATAGACGGCGTGACCATCCGGGCCACTGTGCCGGTCAACCTGCGGCCGCTGGAGCACGCCAAGAAGCTGGGCAACCATTTCGGCCTGGTGTTCCTTGACCTGCCGGTCGGCGAGCCGCATCCGGTGCTGCGCCTGGTGCGCGTCGTGGAAAGCATGAAACAGCTCAAGCAGTCGCGGCAGGCCGTTGTCGTTTATGGCTTGCTGGCGGCGCTCGGCATGGCTCCGCCGATGCTCCAGAATCTCGCGTTCGAGCTTTTCAGCCGCAAGGCCACGACCGTTGCCACCAATGTGCCGGGGCCGCAGATGCCGCTGTACATGGCCGGATCCAAAATCACCGAGCAGATGTTCTGGGTGCCGCAGACCGGATCCATTGGATTGGGAGTCAGCATCCTGAGCTATAACGGCAACGTGCATTTCGGCCTGATCGCCGACGCAAAACTCATGCCGGATCCCGATGCGGTCATCCAGCGCTTCATTCCGGAGTTCGAGAAACTGCTGTATATCGCCCTGATGAACGACTGGGGCGATGAAGCGGCTTCAGGAAAACCGCCCGCACCGAAACGGCACAAGGCGGCGAAACTCAGTTCTTGAACGGCGTCAGCTCGCCGGGGGTACGCAGCATTTTGTTGACTTCATCCAGATGCAGTTCTTCCTGGTAGATCATTTCCCGGGCGTATTCCTCCAGAACCACCGATTTGCCTTCAACCAGTTTAAGCAGTTTGTAATAACACTGTCCGGCCAGCTTCTCGTGCTCGAGGCTTTCGCGCAGGATATCGCCGATATGGTGTTTTTCGGTTTCCAGAAGGGCGCCGATCTTGAGCGAGGGATGCCCGCCGAGCATGGTCACCAACTCGCCGGCCTTGTGCGCGTGCGCCAGGCTTTCGTCTGCGTTGCCCTTGAGCCATGAAACAATCGGTATCCGGTTGTAGCCGAACACCATGAGCGAGTAGTGGGTGTAACGGACCACCCCCGACAGCTCGAATTCCATGATTTCATTCAGCAGTTTGACGGCTTTCTTCTTGTCGAGGTCTTTCATGGATCAATCCTTCCTGTCAGTGTTGATGACATCCTAGCAAAGTCCCGGAAAGTTAGTGTATTTCATTCGCATTTGCCGGATGGCGGCGACGTGTCCATCAATCATCGTCATCAACCAGGAAACCGCCGCTCTGGTGCGCCCAAAGACGGGCATACAGGCCGCCGCTGCCCAAAAGGCCGGCATGTGTACCCTGCTCGACGATACGTCCCTTGTCGAGTACGATCAAACGGTCCATGGCCGCGATGGTGGACAGCCGGTGCGCGATGGCGATGACGGTCTTGCCTTCCATCAGCCGGTAAAGGTCGCGTTGGATCACGCTTTCGACCTCGGAGTCGAGTGCGCTGGTGGCTTCATCCAACAGCAGGATAGGGGCATCCTTGAGCATCACGCGGGCAATGGCGATCCGCTGACGCTGTCCACCGGACAGCTTCACGCCGCGCTCCCCGACATGGGCATCGTAGCCGTTTCGGCCTTTGGCGTCGCTCAAGGCCAGGATGAACTCCTCCGCCTCGGCATTGCGTGCCGCCTGGCGCATGGCGTCCTCGCTGGCGTCAGGCTGGCCGTACAGAAGGTTGTCGCGCACCGATCGGTGAAGCAGGGAGGTGTCCTGGGTGACCATGCCGATCTGCCGGCGCAGCGAGTCCTGCGTGACGGCGTTGATGTCCTGCCCATCGATCAATATCCGCCCTTCGCTGACCTGATAAAACCTCAGCAGCAGATTGACGATGGTTGATTTGCCGGCGCCACTGCGGCCGATCAGGCCGATTTTCTCACCCGGATGGATGGTCAGGTCAAAGTCGGCGATGACCGGCCTGCCGGCATGGTAGGTGAAGCTGAGCTTCTCGAACCGTATTTCACCGCGGCTGACGTGCAGTTCGGCGGCTTCTGGCACATCCTGGATCATCACCGGTTTGGCCAATGCGCTGATGCCGTCCTGCACGGTGCCGATGTTTTCGAACAGACTGGCCATTTCCCACATGATCCAGTGTGACACGCCGTTCAGCCGCAGCGCCATGGCTGTCGCCGCCGCCACGGCGCCGATGCCGACCGATCCCAGGCTCCACAGCCACAAGGTGGCGCCTGCCGTGGCAAGGATGAGGGCCATGCTCAGAATATGGTTGACCACCTCGAAACCGGTCACCAGGCGCATCTGCCGGTAGACCGTGGCAAGGAATTCCTGCATCGATTGCTTGGCATACACGGCCTCGCGCTGGTTATGCGAAAACAGCTTGACGGTGGCGATGTTGCTGTAGGCATCGGTGATCCGGCCGGTCATCAGGCTACGGGCATCGGCCTGCGCACTGGCGGCTTTGCCCAGACGCGGCACGAAAAACGACAGGGTGGCCGCATACAGCAGCAGCCAGCCGAAAAACGGCAGCAGCAGCCGGGTGTCGAAACTGCCGGCGACCAGGGTCATGGTCAGGAAATACACCACCACGAAAACCAGAATGTCGGTGACGATCATCACCGTATCGCGCACCGCCAGCGCAGTCTGCATCATCTTGGCGGACACGCGGCCGGCGAACTCATCCTGGTAGAAACCCATGCTTTGGCTCAGCAGATGCCGGTGGAAGTTCCAGCGCAGGCGCATCGCGAAGTTGCCGTTCAATGCTTGGTACTTTATCAGGGCCTGCAGGGCGATCAGCACCGGACTGGCGATCAGGATGGCGGCCAGAATCCCCAGATTGCGCTTTTCCTGCGTCCACAGCAGATGTGGCGGCACCTTGCTGAGCCAGTCCACGATATTGCCGAGCATGGCGAACAGAACCGCTTCGAAAGCGCCGATCAGCGCGGTCAGCAAGGCCATTGCCGCAATCAGGCCGCGCAAGCCCTTGCTGGCCGCCCAGATGAAAGGAAACAGGCCCGCCGGGGGTTGTTCGGGCGGAGCATCGGGAAAGGGATTTACAAGGCGTTCGAACCAGGAGAGCATGGATTATTGCTTTATGATTGCCGGCTGACAAGGATACCAAATCCGCCTGCCGACAGCCGAGCCGACGGCGGATGACACACGGTTCAGCGGTTCCGAAACCGGTTCAGGCAGGCGCTTTTCCGTTACCGGTCGACAGCATGTGTTCTATTGCGGCATAAACCGCTTCGTCATTGAGCAATTCCATATGGTTCGCGCCATGCGCTATCACCCGATTTTCGGGTGGAAACGCCAACTCCCGCAACGGATCGTTGTGGAGCCCCAATGCACTGTCCACCGGCACCAGGCCATCGCCCAATATCTTGTTGCGCAACGGGCTGTCCTGCGGCCCGGACGTTCCGGCAATCGCATAAAAGGTGATGCCTTCGGGCAATGGCGGCAAGCCGGAACCATCGGCGGCGGTTCCGCCGTGGCGCAGATCGGTGATGCCGGCACTGCGGATTTTGCCGATTTTGGCGAGAGGTGCCGCAAACGGGGTTGCACCGAGGATAAGGTCAAACCAATGCCCGCTGCGTTCCAACGGCGCGCCGTGGTGCGGTGTTCCGAGAAAAACAACCTTCCGGGCATGGCCGGCCCATGTATGTCCCGCGTTTTCGGCGTGATGGAGCGCGCTGCGGCTCACCAGCCCGCCCATGCTATGGGCGACCATGTCCACACGCTCGACCTCGACAGGCCAGGCCTTTACCAGATCCTCAAGCAGTTCCGAAAAGGTACTTCCGTTACCTGCGATATTCAGACCGGTGTTGTAATGCAGATAGACCGTCGTGTAGCCAAGTCCATCCTGCAGCGCCAGGCCGTGATCATGCAAAGTGCCATCCGGACGCGCACGACTCCATTGCAGGTCGTTCATGCACAAGCCATGCACCAGCACCAGGATCCTGCCGCTGGCGTCCGGAATGACACTGGACAGGGCTTGGCGGTTCAGGCTCAGCGTCTTGCCATGCCTTCTGAAGCCCATGGATATCGCGAGGGGGTTGCCGGTACCGGCCAGATGATCACCCAGCACGCCGTTGACGGCGGACTGGATATGTTCGCGTTCCGGCCGATCACTCAGCCCTGACAGGGGCGCCGCCAGGAGTTCCAGCGCCACGTCGATGCCGTAACCGGCGACACGGGTCGTGCCGCGGACCAGTTCGTAGACCCTGCCGGCCAAACCGCCGGCGCGCCCGTCCTGGCGCGTTGAGGCAATCCCGGACCGGCCGGTGATATTGTGGTGCAGGGCTTCGACCAGATCGGTGACGCCGAGGGTCGCATCGATGGCCAGGCGGCCTAGCCCGCGTAAATCGCCCGAAGTCTTCTTGAATTTTTGCGGCATGCCGCTATTGTGACACAGCAATCAGCCCCAGAAGCTCCTGCGCGACGCTGGCACCGGCCAGCGCTGTGATTTCGGCGTGGTCGAACGGCGGCGATACCTCAACGACATCACAGCCGATGACCTTGATGCCGGCCATGCCGCGGATCAGTTCCAGCGCCGTGTGCGTGTCGAAACCGCCCACCACCGGCGTGCCTGTCCCGGGCGCGAAGGCCGGATCGATGAAGTCTATGTCGAATGTCACGTAGCAGGCATGGCTGCCGACACGGGCCTTGATCGCTTCGACTGCCTTGTCCACGCCGTGCCGGTGCAGCCAACGGGCGTCCAGCACTTCGTAGCCGTGCGTATCGTCGTTGTAAGTACGCATGCCGACCTGGATGGAGCGGGATGGATCGACGATGCCCGTTTTGGCGGCCTGGTAGAACATCGTGCCGTGATCGATGCGCTCGCCGTCGTCCTGCCAGGTGTCGCAGTGGGCATCGAAATGGATCAGCGACAGCGGACCGTGCTTTTTCGCCAAGGCCTGCAGGATGGGATAACTGATGAAGTGGTCGCCGCCGAGCGTCAAAGGAATGACGTCGGCTTCGACGAACGCGTCATAGGCCTCGGTTATCCGCGCCGGCGCGCCGGAAATGTGGCCGGAATCGAAAAACACATCGCCCCAGTCGATGACATGCAGCTTGTCGAGCGGGTCGAAACCCCAGGCATACGGCTGGCACCAGGCCAGCATGGTGGAGGCGGCGCGGACGGCGCGGGGTCCGAAACGGGTGCCCGGCCGGCCGGTGGTGGCCACGTCGAACGGTACGCCGACCACCGCGACATCGACGCCGTCGAGGTCTTTCGTGTAGCGGCGGCGCAGGAAACTGGTGGCGCCGGCATAGGTCGGTTCGGCATGGGTGCCGTACGGGGAAGGGCGAGTGAACGCCTGGTCGGACACGGTTGGCGTGGCGGAGGATTGTTTGTTCGAGGACATCGGTGGGCTCCAGGCTAAGCAGTCCACTCGTCGTTCCTTGCGCGAAGCAATCGCCGGGACGAGCGTCACCGGTCTTTCGCCCGCCAGGCGGGCCCTTTCGGTTTACTTCATGGTCGGCATGCTGAACTCGGCGCCCTGGCGGATGCCGGTCGGCCAGCGTGCGGTAATGGTTTTCAGGCGCGTGTAGAAACGGACGCCATCGGTGCCGTGCATATGCAGCGGTCCGAACAGGGAGCGTTTCCAGCCGCCGAAGCTGTGGAAGGCCATCGGTACCGGTATCGGCACGTTGATGCCGACCATGCCGACCTGGATGGTATGGCTGAACTGGCGCGCGGCATCGCCGTCACGGGTGAAGATGGCCGTGCCGTTGCCGTATTCGTGATCATTGATCAATTGGCAGGCCGTGTTGAAGTCAGGCACCCGAACGATGCACAGCACCGGTCCGAAGATCTCTTCCTGATAGATTTTCATGTCCGGCCGGACGTGGTCGAACAGCGTGCCGCCCAGGAAAAAACCCTGTTCATGGCCTGCGACCTGCAGGCCTCGGCCGTCCACCAATACCGTGGCACCGTCGGCTTCGCCGGAATCGATGTAGCCCTTGACCTTGTCGCGGTGCTGGCAGGTCACCAACGGTCCCATGTCGGGATTGTCGACGGCGCCCGGGCCGACCCGTAGGTCCTGCACCAAAGGCTTGAGTTTCGAAATCAAGGACTCGGCGGCGGCATCCCCGACACAGACGGCGACCGAAATCGCCATGCAGCGTTCGCCGGCTGATCCGTAACCGGCGCCGAGCAGGGCATTCGCGGCCTGGTCCATGTCCGCGTCCGGCATGACCACCATATGGTTCTTGGCGCCTCCCAGGGCCTGCACGCGCTTGCCGGCGGCGGAGCCGCGCGCATAGATGTATTCGGCGATCGGCGTCGAACCGACGAAGCTGACCGCCTGCACGCGCGGATCATCCAGCAGCACGTCGACGGCTTCCTTGTCGCCGTGCACGACATTGAATACGCCGTCCGGCAGGCCGGCTTCCTTCAGCAGGCGGGCGAGGATCAGGGTCGGGGTCGGATCGCGCTCGGACGGTTTCAGCACGAAGGTATTGCCGCAGGCGATGGCGATCGGGAACATCCACATCGGCACCATGCACGGGAAGTTGAACGGCGTGATGCCGGCGACCACGCCGAGCGGCGCGTATTCGCTGTAGCTGTCCACGCCGGTGCCGACGTTCATCGAATGCTCGCCTTTCTGCAGATGCGGGATGCCGCAGGCGAATTCGACGACTTCCAGACCACGGGTCAATTCGCCTTTGGCATCGGAAAACACCTTGCCGTGCTCCAGCGTGATCGCCATGGCGATTTCATCGGCGTGCTTCTCGAGCAGTTCCTTGTACTTGAACAGCACCCGCGCCCGGTTCAGCGGCGTCGTGGCGGCCCAGGCGGGAAAAGCCGCCTGCGCGGAGGTGATGGCTGATTCCACATCCGCCCTGGATGCCAATGGCACGCGGCCGGTCACTTGACCGGTAGCGGGATTGAACACATCGGAAGCGCGTTGGCTGTCGCCGGACACGTTCCGGCCATGGATGAAATGCGGAATCAGGTTGCTCATGGTCGTTCAGGCCGTCAGTCGTTCAGTGCTTCAGCGGCGGAAACATAAGGCAGGCCCAGATCTTCGGCAACGGCTTGATAGGTGACTTTGCCGGCGTGTACATTCAGGCCGGCCAGCAGGTGCGGGTCGGCCAACAGCGCGGCTTTGGCGCCTTTGTTGGCGATCTGCACCGCGAACGGCAAGGTGGCATTGGTCAAGGCGAACGTGGACGTACGGGCCACGCCGCCCGGCATGTTGGCCACGCAGTAATGGATGACGCCGTCGACCTCATAGGTCGGATTCTGGTGGGTGGTGGCTTTCGAGGTTTCGAAGCAGCCGCCCTGATCGATGGCGACGTCCACCAGCACGGAGCCCGGACGCATGAGCTTCAATTGCTCGCGGGACACCAGTTTCGGAGCCGCCGCACCGGGAATCAGCACCGCGCCGATGACCAGATCGGTGTCCGGCAGGCGTTCCTCGATGGCGTCGTGGGTTGAATAAATGGTGGTGATCCGGTCACCGTAAAGCTCATCAAGGTATTTCAGGCGGTCCAGTGACCGGTCAAGGATGGTCACGTGCGCGCCAAGACCCATGGCCATGCGGGCGGCGTTGATGCCGACCACGCCGCCGCCGATGACCAGCACTTCCGCCGGTTTCACGCCAGGGACGCCGCCGAGCAGGACGCCGGAGCCGCCTTGGGCCTTTTCCAGCGCGTGCGCGCCGGCCTGGATCGACATACGGCCGGCCACTTCAGACATCGGAGCCAGCAGCGGCAGGCCGCCTTTGCGGTCGGTGACGGTTTCGTAGGCGATGGCGGTGCAGCCGGAGGCCACCAGGGCCTTGGTCTGTTCCGGATCCGGCGCCAGATGCAGGTAGGTATAAAGGATCTGGCCCGGTCGCAGCATGGCGCACTCCACCGGCTGCGGCTCCTTGACCTTGATGATCATGTCCGCGCGCTTGAAGATCTCTTCCGCGCTATCGACGATTTCGGCACCGGCTTTTTCATACTGTTCGTTGGTCAGGCCGATCGACTTTCCGCCATCGCGCTGCACCATGACCTGATGTCCGTTGGCGATCAGTTCGCGGGCGCCGGATGGGGTCAGGCCGATGCGGTATTCGTGGTTCTTGATTTCTTTAGGTACGCCGATAAGCATGGGAAGCTCCGAATTTCGTGGTGTGGGGGTTTAAGCGGTTTCTTTGATCGCGTCGGCAATTTTACTGAAAAGCTCGTCGATGTGGGTTTTTTCCAGTATCAACGGCGGGGACAGGGCGATGACATCGCCGGTCACCCGGATCAAAACGTCTTTACGGTGGAAGCAGTTGGTGAAGACATCATAGGCGCGCGCGCCGGGTTTGCCGTCACGCGGCGCCATTTCAACCGCGCCGATCAGTCCGACGTTGCGGATGTCGATGACGTTCGGCAGGCCTTTCAGGTTGTGTATGGCATCCTGCCAGTACTGTTCCAGATCGATGGCTTTCTGGAACAGGTTTTCCTCTTCGTAGATGTCGATGCTGGCCAGCGCCGCTGCGCAGGCCAGAGGATGGCCGGAATACGTGTAGCCATGGAACAGGTCGATCATGTTCTCCGGGCAGCTCATGAACGCCTGATGGATTTTATCGGACACGAACACCGCGCCCATCGGAACGCAGCCGTTGGTCAGGCCTTTGGCGGTGGTGATCAGGTCCGGGGTGACCTCGAAGCGCTGCGCGGCGAATGCCTTCCCGACCCGGCCGTAACCGGTGATGACTTCATCGAATATCAGCAATATGCCGTGCTTGTCGCATATTTCACGGATACGCTTCAGATAGCCGTCCGGCGGGATGATCACGCCGGCGGAGCCCGCGATGGGCTCGATGATGACGGCGGCGATCGTGCTGGCATCATGCAATGCCACCATGCGCTCCAGATCTTCGGCCAATTCCAGGCCATAGGGCGGCAGGCCTTTGCTGAATGCGTTGCGTTCGATGTCCAAGGTGTGGCGCAGGTGATCAACGCCTGGCAGCAATGTGCCATACCATTTGCGGTTGTTTGGCAGGCCGCCGACGGAAATGCCGCCGAAACCGACGCCGTGGTAGCCTTTTTCGCGGCCGATCAGGCGGGTGCGTTGGCCTTCGCCGCGGGCACGGTGATAGGCCAGCGCGATTTTCAGGGCGGTATCCACGGATTCCGAACCGGAATTGGTGAAAAACAGGTGCTTCAAGCCTTCCGGTGCGATAGCGGCCAAGCGTTCAGCCAAGACAAAGGGCAGCGGATGGCCCATTTGAAAGGTCGGCGCGAAATCCAGGGTGGCGATCTGCTGCTGCACGGCATCAATGATCCGTTTGCGGCCGTGTCCTGCGTTGCAGCACCAAAGGCCGCCGGTACCGTCCAGGATGGTTCTGCCATCGGTGCTCTTGTAATACATGCCTTCCGCGCTGGCTAACAGGCGCGGATTCTGCTTGAACTGGCGGTTGGCTGAGAACGGCATCCAGAAGGCATCCATATGATCCGGCTGCTGGGTGGCTTGCGTATGATAATGCTCGGAATAAGAGATTTTATCGTTCATGATCAGGGCATGTTTTGGGCGGTTGAAAGACACTATACCCTGTTGAATAAATTTTACAATAGTCGGAATTGTAAATTATATTTACATATAGATTGACCCTAATTCGAATAAGTGTTAAATATTCAACATCACATTTGACGTCTTTGAATTACCCATGAATATCGGTTTACGGCTTCAGGAAGTCCGCCACAAAAAGGGCTTGAGCCAGCGCGAGCTGGCGAAACGGGTCGGGGTCACCAACAGCACCATTTCCCTGATCGAACAGAACAAGGTCAGCCCATCCATCAGCTCGCTTAAAAAGGTCCTGGATGGCATCCCCATTTCCCTGGCGGATTTCTTCACCGTCGATGCCGACGCCAAAACCAGCGACTCGCCGTTTTACAGCAAGGACGATCTGCTGGATGTCGGCAATGGCGAAATCCACTATTACCTGATCGGCCAGAACAGGCCCCAGCGCCAGATGTGCATCCTGCGGGAGGTCATGCCGCCGGGCTCCGACACCGGCAAGGACATGCTGCAGCACGAGGGCGAAGAGGGCGGGGTGATCATCCAAGGCGAGATCGAGCTGACCGTGGCCAACCAGGTCCGCGTTCTGGGGCCAGGTGACGCCTATTACTTCGAGAGCAAAACCCCGCACCGGTTCCGCAATATCGGCAAGACCGAAGCCATCCTGGTCAGCGCCAATACCCCCGCCACATTCTGAAACTCCATCATCATATCAAGAGCACTTTATGAGCAAATCCCTGACCCGTACCGATTGGGAAGCCAAAGCCAAGGCATTGTCGATCCGCAGCCAGGCGTTCATCAACGGGCATTACGTGGATGCCGCTTCCGGCAAGACTTTCAGCTGCATCAGTCCCATCGATGGCATTTGCCTGTCCCAGGTCGCGGAATGCGGACAGGAGGACATCGAACGGGCGGTGAAAGCCGCGCGCACCGCGTTCGATTCCGGCAGCTGGTCGGAAGCGTCGCCGGTGCACCGCAAGAAAACCCTGCAGAAATTTGCCCTGCTGATCGAAAAGCATGCCGAAGAACTGGCCCTGCTCGAATCGATCGACATGGGCAAGCCGGTCGCCGACGCACTGTCCATCGACGTATCGGCCAGCGTACGCTGCCTGAACTGGACCGCCGAGGCGGTCGACAAGGTCTATGGTGAAATCGCGCCGACCCCGAATCATGAGCTGGGCCTGATCACCCGCGAACCGCTGGGTGTGATCGGCGCCATCGTGCCCTGGAACTTCCCGCTGCTGATGGCGACCTGGAAGTACGCGCCGGCCTTGGCTGCCGGCAATTCAGTCATCCTGAAGCCGTCCGAGAAATCTCCTCTGTCGGCCATCCGCATCGCCGAACTGGCGATGGAGGCGGGCATCCCCGCCGGCGTGTTCAATGTCGTGCCCGGCTTCGGCAAGGGCGCCGGCGAACCGCTGGCGCTGCACATGGATGTCGATGGGCTGGTGTTCACCGGCTCGACCGGGGTGGGCAAACACCTTCTGCAATGCGCCGGGCGCTCCAACATGAAACGCGCCTTCATGGAATGCGGCGGCAAAAGTCCGAATCTGGTATTCGCCGACGCGCCTGACCTGGAAGAGGCGGCCAAAGCGGCGGCCATCGGCATTTTCTTCAACCAGGGCGAGGTCTGCACCGCGGCTTCCCGTCTTCTGGTGGAGCGTTCGATAAAAGACGACTTCGTCAAAATGGTGGTCGAGGCCGGTAAAAACCTGCACCCCATGCACCCATTCGATCCGGGCGCGCCGATGGGCGCCATCGTCGACGAAGGGCAGATGAACCGGGTGCTGGAATACATCGAGAAAGGCAAAAACGAGGGCGCTCAGCTGGTTCTGGGCGGCGAGCGGGTGATGACCGAAACCGGAGGGTATTACGTAGCGCCGACCGTGTTCAATGAAGTGGCGCATGAAATGAGCATATCCAAGGAAGAGATCTTCGGACCGGTGCTGTCGGTCATCGGCTTTGACAGCGAGGAAGAAGCCGTCCGCATCGCCAACGACAGCGACTTCGGCCTGGCTGCCGGCGTCTGGACCCAGAACCTGAGCAAAGCCCACCGTGTCGCCAGGAAACTCCGCGCCGGAAGCGTCTGGGTGAACTACTGGGATGGCGGTGACATGACCGCCCCGTTCGGCGGCTTCAAGCAGTCCGGCAACGGCCGCGACAAATCCCTGCACGCATTCGAAAAATACACCGAACTGAAAGCCACTTGGATCAATCTTAAAGCCTGATGAGCGCCCCTGTCCGAATATTGATACACGGCGCCAACGGGCGTATGGGCCAGGCATTGATCCGCCTGGCGCAGGCCAATCCGCTGCTGCGCGTGGTGGCCGGCACCGGACGCGCCGATCTTGCGCGCCTGGACGGCGTGCCGGAGTTCGATGTAGCCGTCGATTTCAGCTCGCCAGAAGGGTTTGACGCCATCCTGGCGGTCTGCATCGAACGAAGGAAAGCCCTGATCAGCGGCACCACCGGCCTGTCGGAACCGCAGTTCAACGCGTTGCAGACCGCCGGCATGCTGATTCCCGTTCTCTGGGCATCCAATTTTTCCCTCGGCGTCGCGGTGCTCAGCCAATTGACGGCACAAGCCGGGCGCTGGCTGAAACACTGGAATATCGACATCATCGAATCCCATCATATCCACAAAAAGGACGCGCCGTCCGGTACCGCACTGAGTCTGGGGCAGGTCGCCCATGGCGCATCGGGTACGGAGCCGAATTACCATTCCCTGCGCTGCGGCGACGTGGTCGGCGAACACACCGTGCAGTTCACCGGCATCGGCGAGCGCATCGAACTGACGCACCGGGCCACCAACCGTGACATCTTCGCGCAGGGCGCCCTGTTCGCCGCCGAGAAAATCAGCTCGAAAATGAACGGACACTACCAATTTGCGGACCTTCTGTAGCTGAAAAAACCGCAGGATTTACCGCTATCCTGTTATAATTGCTTGCCGTGCGGGAGAGATTGGACTCCCAACGCCGAAGGAGCAACCGCCCCGGAAACTCTCAGGCAAAAGAACCGCCGGTGTGGACACTCTGAAAAACGGCGCCGCTGATGCGGAACGCCTGCCGACGGGATAACACTCTCAGGCACACAGACAGAGGGGGCGCCGATGCCGAGCAGGCTTATGTTTGGCATATCGATGCGCGCCCACTCCGAGACCAGTCATGACCAAACCAACCGCTTTGCCTCTTCCGCACGTTGCCCGTGATTTTTCCGCCCGCCACATCGGCCCCTCGCCGCAGGAAGTGCAGCAGATGCTGGACGCCGTCGGTGTCGATAGCATGGACACCTTGATTGCGGAAACATTGCCCGATTCCATCCGCATCCTGAAACCGCTGAGCAGCATGGGCCGCGCCTTGTCCGAAGTGGAAGCGCTCGCCCGTCTGCGCGAACTGGCCTCCCGGAACCAGGTATTCACCTCGCTGATCGGCCAGGGCTACAACGGTACCCTGACGCCGCTGGTAATCCTGCGCAATATCCTGGAAAACCCAGCCTGGTATACGGCTTACACGCCATATCAGCCGGAAATCTCCCAAGGCCGCCTGGAAGCCCTGCTGAATTTCCAGACCATGATCTGCGAACTGACCGGCCTCGATGTCGCCAACGCCTCATTGCTGGATGAAGGCACCGCCGCCGCGGAAGCCATGGCCGTCGCCGAACGCGTTTCAAAGAACAAAAGCAAGAAATTCTTCATTGACGAAAACTGCCATCCGCAGTCGATCGCCGTCATGCGCACCCGCGCCGAGCCGCTCGGCTGGGAATTGATCATCGGCAATCCAGACACCGATTTGACCGCCGCCGACGTCTGCGGCGCGATTTTCCAGTATCCGGGCAGCGACGGTGAGGTGCGTGACTTCCGCGCCGCCATCGCGCAGTTGAAAGCGGCCGGCGCGGTCAGCATCATGGCCGCCGACCCGTTGGCATTGACCATCCTCACCTCGCCGGGCGAACTCGGCGCAGACATAGCGATCGGCTCGACGCAGCGTTTCGGCGTACCGATGGGATACGGCGGTCCGCATGCGGCCTATATGGCGGTCCGCGATGCGATCAAACGTAACATCCCCGGCCGATTGATCGGCGTCTCCGTCGATTCACGCGGACAGCCGGCCTACCGCCTGACCCTGCAGACCCGCGAACAGCATATCCGCCGTGAAAAGGCCACATCGAACATCTGCACCGCACAGGTCCTATTGGCCGTCATCGCCTCCATGTACGCGGTCTATCACGGTCCGGAAGGCTTGGCGGCGATTGCGCACGATGTACACACGCGCAGCAAGGCACTGGCAGCCGGTCTGGGCAAACTGGGTTTCAAGATCCAGAACACGAATTACTTCGACACCGTTACCGTTGATGTCGGCACGCAACGGGATGCCATCATCGCCCGCGCCGCGGCGGAAAAAATCAATTTCCGCATCGTCAATGCCACGCGCCTGGGCATCGCGCTGGACGAAGCCACCACGCCGGAAACCATCGAAGCCGTCTGGCGGGCATTCGGCGGCACGCTGTCGTTTGCCGACATCCCACACGACGCCAACGTCATTCCTGCCGGCCTGACACGCAAAGGCGCGTGCCTGAAGCATCCTATTTTCAGCCGGTACCGCTCCGAAACCGAATTGCTGCGTTACATGCGCAAATTATCGGACCGCGACCTGGCGCTGGACCGCGCGATGATCCCGCTCGGCTCCTGCACCATGAAGCTCAACGCCACCGCAGAGATGATCCCCATCACCTGGCCGGAATTCGGCGCGCTGCATCCGTTCGCTCCCGCCGACCAGGCCAAGGGCTATTACGAGCTGTTCGACGACCTGAAAAAGTGGCTGGTTGAAATCACCGGATACGATGCCGTATCGCTGCAGCCGAATTCCGGCGCACAGGGCGAATACGCCGGCCTGCTGGCCATCCGCGGCTATCATCATGCGCGTGGTGATTTCAATCGTAAAATCTGCTTGATTCCTTCTTCCGCACACGGCACCAACCCGGCTTCGGCGCAGATGGTCGGCATGGATGTAGTGGTGGTGAATTGCGATTCCGAAGGCAATGTCGACGTCGACGACCTGCGCGCGAAGGCGGAAAAACATAGCGCGAATCTGGCGGCGCTGATGGTGACGTACCCATCCACCCACGGCGTATTTGAAGAACGCATCGTTGAAATTTGCGATATCACCCATCAGCACGGCGGTCAGGTGTACATGGACGGCGCCAACATGAACGCGCAGGTCGGTTTGTCGCGTCCGGGTGATTTCGGCGCCGACGTGTCGCACTTGAACCTGCACAAGACGTTCTGCATCCCGCACGGCGGCGGCGGCCCGGGCATGGGCCCGATCGGCGTCAAAGCGCATCTCGCCCCGTATTTGCCCGGCCATCCGGCACTTGACGGCGGCACGGCGCCGGTCGGCCCGGTATCCGCTGCGCCATTCGGTTCGTCATCCATTCTGCCGATCAGCTACGCCTACATCCTGATGATGGGCGGCGACGGCCTGAAGCTCGCCACCGAAGTCGCCATTCTCAGTGCCAACTACATGGCGGCGCGTCTGCATCCGCACTTCCCGGTGCTGTTCCAGAACCACAATGGCCGCGTCGCGCACGAATGCATCATCGATCCGCGCCCGCTCAAAGACGCCTGCGGCGTGTCCGTCGACGACATCGCCAAGCGTCTGATCGATTTCGGCTTCCACGCGCCGACCATGAGCTTTCCGGTGCCCGGCACCTTGATGATCGAGCCGACCGAATCGGAAGCCAAGGTGGAACTGGACCGTTTCTGCGATGCGATGATCGCGATCCGCCATGAGATCGGCGAAATCCAGGACGGCCGCTTCCCGGTGGAGCAGAGTCCGCTGCGCCATGCGCCGCACACCGTGCATGACCTGGTCGAGGCCGATTGGAACCGTCCTTACTCGCGCGAAGAGGGCGTTTTCCCGGCCGGCAGCTCGCGTCAGGACAAATACTGGAGCCCGGTCGGCCGCGTCGATAACGTGTACGGCGACCGCAACCTGGTCTGCATCTGCCCGACGCCGGATGAATACCGCGACGAAGAAGCAGCCTGACACAAACCTGACGGGCCGGAGGGTGATCCAATCCCCTCCGGCCCATTCGTGTTTATACGCGATTGCACAAGCCTTTGATTTAAGGGCATGGCTGGACAATACAGCCCGAATCCGCTAAAATTCTCGCTCGCCTAAACCGCCTTTTTGCAATCCGTGCGCAATGCACGTTTTTGTTGCAGGAAGAACCTTAACTTTTCATTAAAGGCGCGCTTTGTGACCCAATCTGCCATTCTCGCTCTCGAAGACGGAACCCTGTTCGAGGGCTTATCCGTAGGCGCAACCGGCATATCCGTCGGTGAAGTGGTGTTCAATACCGCCATGACCGGCTACCAGGAGATCCTGACCGATCCCTCCTATTCGCGGCAGTTGGTGACCTTGACCTACCCGCACATCGGCAATACCGGCATCACCGAACAGGATAACGAGTCCGGCAAGGTCTACGCGGCCGGATTGATCGTGCGCGACGTGCCGCGCCGCGCCAGCAACTGGCGCAGCCAGATCGATCTGCCGAACTGGCTGGTCAAACACGGCGTGGTGGCGATTTCGGACATAGATACCCGCAAATTGACCCGCATGCTGCGTGAGCGGGGCGCCATGAGCGGCGCGCTGATGGCCGGCGTCATCGACGTCGAGCAGGCCGTCGAGGCCGCACGCAAGTTCACCGGGCTGAAAGGCATGGATCTGGCCAAAGTTGTCAGTTGCGCCGGCGCCTACGCGTGGCAGGGCGGTCAGCTTGACCTGAACAGCCAGACATTCCTTGAAACGCCGCCGCGCTTCCATGTCGTCGCCTATGATTTCGGCGTCAAGCACAACATCCTGCGCATGCTGGCCGAGCGCGGCTGCCGCATCACCGTGGTGCCTGCGCAGACTTCAGCTGAAGACGCCTTGGCGCTGAAGCCGGACGGCATTTTCCTTTCCAACGGCCCTGGCGATCCCGCGCCGTGCGATTACGCCATCGCGGCGATCAAAACCTTCATCGCGAACAAAATCCCGATGTTCGGCATCTGCCTGGGCCATCAGCTGCTTGCACTGGCGTCCGGCGCGCAGACCCTCAAGATGAAGTTCGGCCATCACGGCGCCAACCACCCGGTCATCGACCTCGGTTCCCGGCGCGTGCTGATCACCTCGCAGAACCATGGTTTCGCCATTGATGAAAGTACGCTGCCGGGCAATGTGACGGTCACCCACCGCTCGCTGTTCGACCAGTCAAACCAGGGCATCGCACTGAACGACGCGCCGGCTTTCAGCTTCCAGGGCCATCCGGAAGCCAGCCCGGGCCCACATGATGTTTCCTATCTATTCGACCGCTTTACCGCGCTCATGGAGAACGCGTAATGCCTAAGCGCACCGATATTAAAACCATCCTCATCATCGGCGCCGGTCCCATCGTCATCGGCCAGGCCTGCGAATTCGATTACTCGGGCGCCCAGGCCTGCAAGGCGCTACGCGAAGAAGGTTACCGCGTGGTGCTGGTCAATTCCAATCCGGCCACCATCATGACCGACCCGGACATGGCCGACGCCGTGTACATCGAACCGATCAACCCGGCTACCGTCGAGCGCATCATCGCCAAGGAAAAACCGGATGCGCTGCTGCCGACCATGGGCGGCCAGACCGCGCTGAACTGCGCGCTGACCATGGCCGACGAGGGCACCCTGGACAAATACGGGGTTCAGCTGATCGGCGCCTCGCGGGAGGCCATCCGCATGGCGGAAGACCGCGAGCTGTTCCGCATCGCCATGGCCGAAATCGGCCTGGACTGCCCGAAGGCGGAAATCGCCCGCACCCTCGAACAGGCCCTGGACGTGCAGACCCGCGTCGGCTATCCGACCATCATCCGCCCGAGTTTCACGCTGGGCGGCAGCGGCGGAGGCATCGCCTACAACCGTGAGGAATTCATCGAAATCACCAAACGCGGCCTTGACCTGTCACCGACCACCGAAGTGCTGATCGAGGAATCCGTGCTCGGCTGGAAGGAATACGAGATGGAGGTGGTGCGCGACACCGCCGACAACTGCATCATCGTCTGCTCGATCGAAAACCTCGATCCGATGGGCGTGCACACCGGCGATTCGATTACCGTGGCCCCGGCACAGACGCTGACCGACAAGGAATACCAGCGTCTGCGTGACGCCTCGATCGCTGTGCTGCGCAAGATCGGGGTCGATACCGGCGGTTCCAACGTGCAATTCGGCATCAATGCCGAGGACGGCCGGGTGGTCGTCATCGAGATGAACCCGCGCGTATCGCGGTCCTCGGCGTTGGCCTCCAAAGCCACCGGCTTCCCGATCGCCAAGATCGCCGCGAAGCTGGCGGTCGGCTACACCCTGGATGAGCTGAAGAACGAAATCACCGGCGGCCTGACGCCGGCCTCCTTCGAGCCGACCATCGATTATGTGGTCACCAAGATCCCGCGTTTCGCGTTCGAGAAGTTCCCGTCCGCCGATGCCCGCCTGACCACGCAGATGAAATCGGTCGGTGAAGTGATGGCCATGGGCCGAACCTTCCAGGAGTCCGTGCAGAAAGCCCTGCGCGGCCTTGAAATCGGCAAGGTCGGTTTCGACCCGACCGGCGACGCCGAGCTGGGCGAGGATGGCCTGACGCGCATCAAGCGCGAATTGAAGGAGCCGGGACCCGAACGCCTGTTCCAGGTCGCGGAAGCGTTCCGCGCCGGCCTGAGCGTGGACGAGGTGTTCAAACTCAGCTTCATCGACCCGTGGTTCCTCGACCAGATCGAGGAGCTGATCGTTTTTGAAACCGAGCTTGCGCAGAGCGGCCTTGAGAACATGGATGTCAAAGTGATGCGGCAGCTCAAGCGCAGGGGATTCTCCGACGCCCGCATCGCGCAGCTGTGCCAGACCAACGAGCCGGCCATCCGCGCCCTGCGCCATGCGATGGGCATCCGCCCGACCTACAAGCGCGTCGATTCCTGCGGCGCGGAATTCGCCACCGGCACCGCGTACATGTATTCGACCTATGAAGACGAATGCGAAGCGGCGCCGACCGACCGTAAAAAGATCATCGTGCTGGGCGGCGGCCCGAACCGCATCGGGCAGGGCATCGAGTTCGATTACTGCTGCGTGCACGCCTCCCTGGCGCTGCGCGAGGATGGCTATGAAACCATCATGATCAACTGCAACCCGGAAACCGTTTCCACCGATTTCGACACCTCCGACCGCCTGTATTTCGAGCCGGTGACCTTCGAGGACGTGATGGAAATCATCGACCTGGAGAAACCGGTCGGCGTCATCGTCCAGTATGGCGGGCAGACCCCGCTGAAGCTTGCGCGGGCGCTGGAAGCTGCCGGCGCGCCGATCATCGGCACATCGCCGGATTCCATCGACTGGGCGGAGGACCGTGAGCGCTTCCAGCAGCTGGTCGAACAGTTGGACCTTCTGCAGCCGCCGAACCGCACCGCCCGCAACCAGGAACAGGCATTGACGCTGGCCAATGAAATCGGCTATCCGCTGGTCGTGCGTCCGAGCTACGTGCTGGGCGGACGCGCCATGGAAGTGGTGTATTCCGATGAAGACCTGTCACGCTATATCCGCGATGCCGTCAAGGTCTCCAACGATTCGCCGGTGCTGCTTGACCGGTTCCTGGACCACGCAGTGGAAGTGGACGTCGACATCATCGCCGATGCCGAAGGCAACGTGCTGATCGGCGGCATCATGGAGCATATCGAAGAGGCCGGCATCCATTCAGGCGATTCCTCCTGCTCGTTGCCGCCGTACACGCTCAGCGCTGAAATCCAGCACAAACTGCGTGTGCAGGTCACGCAAATGGCCAAGGCGCTGAAAGTCATCGGCCTGATGAACACCCAATTCGCCATCCAGGGTGAAACCATCTACGTGCTCGAAGTGAATCCGCGCGCCTCGCGCACCGTGCCGTTCGTGTCCAAAGCCATCGGCGTTCCGTTGGCCAAGATCGCCGCGCGCTGCATGGCGGGCCAGTCGCTGGCATCGCAGAACGCCACGCGTGAAATCATACCGGATTACTACTCGGTGAAAGAAGCGATCTTTCCGTTCGCGAAATTCCAGAACGTCGACCCCATCCTTGGTCCGGAGATGCGCTCAACCGGTGAAGTGATGGGTGTCGGCCGCACCTTCGCCGAAGCCTTCGGCCGCGCTGAAGAAGCGGCCAGCATCAAGGTGCCGCAGGCCGGGAAAGCGTTTGTTTCGGTACGCGACGCCGATAAGCCACGTTTGGTTGAAGTGGCTGAAATGCTTTTGAAAAAAGGCTTCAGTCTCGTGGCTACCAGCGGGACCAGCCAATTCCTGGGCGCGCAGGGCCTTCCATGTGAGTCAATCAACAAAGTCGCCGAGGGCCGCCCGCATATCGTCGATCTGATCAAGAACGGTGAGATCAACTATATCGTCAACACCACCGAAGGCAAAGCCGCCATCGCCGACTCGTTCTCGATACGCCGGGAAGCGCTGCAGCACCGCGTGGTGTATTCGACCACCATCCCCGGCGCCAAAGCGCTCATCCAATCCATCGACACCCGCGGCAACCCGCGGGTATGGTCTTTGCAGGAACTGCACAAGGAAGTCCACGGATGACGACGATAGCCCCGCTGACGCACAAAGGCGCCGTCCGTCTCCGCGAGGAGCTCGAGCACCTGAAGTCCGTCAAACGTCCGCAGGTCATCGACGCGATCGCCGAGGCACGCGCGCACGGCGACCTGAAGGAAAACGCCGAATACCATGCCGCCCGGGAGCAGCAGAGCTTTATCGAAGGCCGCATCCGCGAGCTGGAATTCGTGCTTTCACATTGCCAGATCATCGATGTCAGCAAGCTGAACGCAGGCACACGTGTGGTGTTCGGCGCCACGGTGGAACTGATCGATGTCGACACGGACGTCACGATAACCTACAGGATCGTCGGCGACCTCGAATCCGACATCAAACAGCGGATGATATCCATCTCCTCGCCGATCGCCCGCGCCATGATCGGCAAGCACGAAGGCGATGCGATAACCATCGAAGCGCCCGGCGGCCAACGGGAATATGAGATCAGCGCGGTCCGCTACATCGATTGACGATGGCGGAACCGGTACAAGCGGTATTGCTGTTGCCAGAAAGGCGCCGGTTCGCCGGCCAGGACTTCAGCCCATCTTTCCGTGCCAAGTCACGCCGCTTCAGTTCGGAAGCGCACGATGCCGGCGAGACAGCGCAGCTGCAGCGGCATTTCCAGTGCGTTCCGGCCTCGTGGCCGATGGCGGCGCTGAGCCGCCAAGCCGGCGCAGGCGATGCCGAAGGTTGCCAGTGGCTGTTCGCGGACCCCATCCATCTGCAGATGGAGATGCGCGACGCGCGGATCATGGCCTGGGATAACCTCGCCGTGTCACCAGACGAGTGGAATGCCATGCAATCGGCATTGGTTGCCGTGTTCGGCGAAGCCGGATTTGAACTGAGCTTGGCACCGGACAAACGTCTCTACCTGCGCATGGCATCCGGGGCGGCAGTGCCGGATTTCATGCCGGCCCCCGATGTGCTTGGCCGCTCGCTTTCGGAAAACCTGCCCGGTGACCGCAAATGGGCGGCTTTGTTCAACGAGTGCCAGGTTATCCTGTACAACCATCCACTCAACGTGGAGCGCCAACGCGGTGGCCAGGCGACCGTCAACGGGCTGTGGTTCTGGGGGCAGGGCACGCTACCGGCCGTCGTCTACCACGGTTTCAGCCGCATTGACTCAAACAGCGCTGACATACGCGCCTTGGCGCATCATGGCCGGCAACGCAATACGTCTGGATCCGTCCACCTGTTCGACTTACGCCATAAGCGGGAATGGAAACAGGCGGAGACGCTGTTCGATCCGGCGCGTCAAACCCTTTTCGATTTCGCCGACGGCCACCGCTGGCTCTGGCGGCCGGATTACCGCTGGCATTTCTGGCGGCGGACGTCAGTCGGTTTTGGCTGAAGGTTTTGCATCGACGGGCTTGCCCTTGTCAATGAACTCCGGTGACAGGGGAAGCAGGAACGAAGCCCCTTTGCCGACCATGTCCACGGTGCCGTAACGGCTGTCGCAAAGCGCCTCGTTCTGGGCTATGCGGTCATCGGCGAGTTTCTGCCGGGTCTTGTCCTTGCTTGATCCCTGAAGCAGCAACTGCCCGAATTCGCGGGTGAACGTATCCAGCAGGGCGTAAGCATCTCCGATCGACGAAACCTTGGCGCTGTTGAACGCCGGGTTGGCGCCTTTGGCCCAGCGCATGAATGCGGCCGTTTTGCCGGCCGTGCTGGCCCGCGCATCCAGGGAGATGGCGCCCATGCCGACAGGTATCCGGAATGGCCCCGGCACAAAGGCATCGACGGCGGCGGAAACGCCCGATATCGTCTTGGACGTCGGGGTTATGCCCGTCAAGGCGATTTCAATCCGAAGCGCTGTTTCGGACGGCACAGGCTCCGCCACAAGATACTGGCCCAATCGGTTGCATACCGAACGGTTCAGGGAATTGCTGAGCAAGGCCAGTTGCTCCGTGCTGATGCCTTCACGGGCTTCCGGCAGTTTCAGCGCGATTTCCGGCAGGGCGTAGGAGGCGATCGGCGCCAGCAACGCGCTGTCCACGAAACGGGAAACCCGGCGGCCTTGCTGGTCGCTGACGGATTCGAGCGGCTTGTCGCTGGTCAATTGGTTGCCATTCGACTGCGGTATGCTGGCACAGGCGCTGAGCAGCAGTGCCGGGGCAAGCAGGCAGTAAATCAATCGGGATGGCATTGCAGTTGTCTACCAGTTAGGTTAATCAAGCAATATGCATCATGCACCGCCTGTCGTAGCCGCTGTGTGAAGGTTAGCCTGAATGCCGATTCAGGCATTTCCTACGGAATCCTGTTTTTGGATGCCGCCAAAGTCCGTATCATGGTGGCCATGCAGACTGAAAGCCGAATACAGCAGCGCAGCGTCGATCCTTCCATCGTCGGCCTGCATCCCGTTGCGATCATGAACCGCATTTTCGCAGCCCGTGGCCTGACTGATGCCGGACAGGCCGATTTGAGCCTGAGCCAGCTCCTGCCGCCAGAGGGACTCTCCAATATCGGGCCTGCCGTAGATCTCCTGCTTTCCGCCATCCGCAACGGCAAACGCATCGTGGTGGTCGGTGACTTCGACTGCGACGGCGCGACCGGAACGGCCGTTGCCGTGCGCGGCCTGACCATGCTTGGCGCTAGCCATGTGTTTTACAAGGTGCCGCACCGTGTGCTGCATGGCTATGGCTTGACTCCGGCTTTGGTCGATGAACTGAACGAACTGGAACCGGACCTCATCATCACCGTGGACAGCGGCATTGCCTGCCTGCCGGGCGTTTCGCGTGCCAAGGCCTTGGGTTATTCGGTATTGGTCACGGATCACCATCTGCCGGGTGAACAGTTACCGGACGCCGATGTGATCGTTAATCCCAACTTGCCTGAAGACGCCTTCCCAAGCAAGTCACTGGCCGGCGTAGGGGTGATGTTTTACCTGTTGCTTTCCGTGCGACGGGCCCTGCGCGCGGCCGGCTTGCCCGGGGCGGATGCCGACTTATCGAGCCTGCTGGATTTAGTGGCCATCGGCACGGTGGCGGACATGGTCAGACTCGACGCCAATAACCGCCGCTTGGTGAGGGCCGGACTGTCACGGATCCGCAAAGGCCAATGCCATCCAGGCGTGAAAGCGCTTGCGCGCATAAGCGGTGTGGAACTGTCGACGCTTTCGGAAACCGACATCGGCTTCAGGCTCGCGCCGAAAATCAATGCCGCAGGGCGTCTGGAAGACATGTCGCTGGGCATCGAATGCCTGCTGACGGAATCCATGGCGGCGGCGGTTGACATGGCTACCTCGCTGGCCTCGATCAACACCGAGCGCCAGGAAATCCAGCAACAGATGCTTGATGACGCGGATGCGGCGGTCAACCGGTTAGTCGGTGAGCAGGTGCATGGATCCCAGCTGGCCTTTGTCCTGCATCAAGCCCATTGGCATCCGGGCATCATCGGGCTGGTGGCCTCACGGGTCAAGGACCGGCTGCATCGACCGGTTGTGGTGTTCGCGCCCGGCGAGCCGGGTAGCGCCGAGTTACGCGGGTCGGCCCGCTCCATCGCCGGATTCCATGTCCGGGACGCGCTGGCGCAGGTCGATGCGATGAATCCCGGCATGATCGCACGGTTCGGCGGCCATGCCATGGCCGCTGGCCTGAGCCTTGCGTCGGACGCCCTGCCAGCATTCACCAAAGCCTTCCAGGATGTCGCCAGGCGATGGATCGGCGATGACCTGCTCGATGACGTGTTACTCACCGACGGCGGGCTTTCGGCCGATGAGCTGAGCCGGGAAACCGCCGAACTGCTGGGCCGCTGCGGACCGTGGGGGCAAGGCTTCGCCGAACCGATGTTCGGCAATGTGTTCGAGATCCGTTCCTGGCAGGTCCTGAAGGACAGGCATCTCAAACTGCAGCTGGCGTTGCCCGGCCAAAGGCAAACCGTCAACGGCATCTGCTTCAACGCATGGCAGGGGATTGCGCCGCCGCCGGTCATTCTCGCGGCGTACCATCTGCATACGAATGATTTCCGCGACAAACGCGATTTCCAGTGCTTAATTCGCCATTTCGAGGCTGTTCAAGGCTAAGCTCTGCTAAAATACGCGATTGATTATCTTGAGTTTCAACCACTATGGAATTGAATCCGATTCGCAACCAGATCGCCGAGTTGCAAGAGCGCGTTTCCTCGCTCAGGGGGTATCTTTGACTTCGATAGCAAAGTCGAGCGCCTTGAAGAAGTAAACCGCGAGATGGAAAGTCCGGAGATCTGGAACGATCCCGAGAAAGCCCTGGCACTGGGCAAAGAGCGCGCCAGCCTGGATAAAACCGTTTCCGAAATCCGCGGCACGCTGGATGGCCTGAGCGAAGCGCTCGAGTACCTTGAGCTGGCCGAGATGGAGAACGACGAGGACATGCACCAGTCGGTCGTCCGTGACGTGCAGATCATCGCCGAGCGCGTCGACAAGCTCGAATTCCGCCGGATGTTCTCGGGTGAGCTGGACCATGCCAACTGCTTCGTCGACATCCAATCGGGCGCCGGCGGCACCGAGGCGCAGGATTGGGCCGAGATCGTGCTCCGCATGTACCTGCGCTTCTGCGAGGCGCGCGGCTGGAAAACCGAGCTGATGGAGGCATCGGCAGGCGATGTGGCAGGCATCAAGAGCGCATCCTTCCGCGTGGAAGGCGAATACGCCTATGGCTGGCTGAAAACCGAGATCGGCGTGCACCGTCTGGTACGCAAATCGCCGTTCGACTCCGACAACCGCCGCCATACGTCGTTCTGCTCCGTCTTCGTCAGCCCGGAAGTGGACGATAACATCGAGATCGAAATCAATCCGGCCGACCTGCGCACCGACGTGTACCGCTCGTCCGGCGCCGGCGGCCAGCACGTCAACAAAACCGAATCCGCGGTCCGTATCACGCACATCCCGACCAACACGGTGGTGGCCTGCCAGACCGGACGAAGCCAGCACCAGAACCGCGACACCGCGATGAAGATGCTGAAAGCCAAGCTGTATGAGCTGGAAGTGCTCAAGCGCAATACCGAGAGGGACGCGCTGGAAGCCACCAAGTCCGACATCGGCTGGGGCAGCCAGATCCGCAGCTACGTGCTCGACCAGAGCCGCATCAAGGACCTGCGCACCGGCATCGAGCGCACGGATACCCAGAAAGTCCTGGACGGCGATCTTGATGAGTTCGTCGAAGCCAGCCTGAAGGCCGGCTTGAGCGCAGGCTCCAGCCGCACCAACTGACCGCCAAGAAGCCCATATGACCGACAATACGCCCGAACTGCCGATAGATGAGAACCAGCTGATTGCGGAGCGCCGCGGCAAGCTGCATGCGTTGCGCGAGCAGGGCATCGCCTATCCCAATGATTTCAAGCGTGCCGACTACGCGCAGGATCTGCAGGATGCCTATGCCGACAAGGAGCGCTGGACGACCGAGGCGCTGAATGAACTGGACAGCGGCGTGCAGATCGCCGGTCGCCTGATGGCCAAGCGCGTCATGGGCAAGGCCAGTTTTGCCCAGCTGCAGGACATGAGCGGCCGCATCCAGCTGTATCTGGCCGCTGCCGACCTCGGCGACAGCTATGAGGCGTTCAAGCACTGGGAC
>DATMWF010000014.1:0-8553 GCA_035562675.1 Arenimonas sp.
CTGAAGGCCGGCGGCCGCCTGCGCCTGCTGGCGAAGATCTTCGCCAACCCCGACCTGCCGCAGATCGACGACTACTACGAGCCGTTCGACTTCGACTACCAGCACCTGCACCAGGCACCGGAAGGCAAGCACCAGCCGACCGCGCGGCCGCGCTCGCTGATCACCGGCGAACGCATGCAGAAGATCCATTGGGGTCCGAACTGGGAGGAAATCCTCGGTACGGAATTCGCCAAGCGCAGCAAAGACAAGAACTTTGACGGTGTGCAGCGCGAGATCTACGGCGCGTTTGAAAAGACCTTCATGATGTACCTGCCGCGCCTGTGCGAGCACTGCCTGAATCCGGCCTGCGTGGCGGCCTGCCCAAGCGGCGCCATCTACAAACGTGAGGAGGACGGCATCGTACTGATCGATCAGGACAAGTGCCGCGGCTGGCGGATGTGCGTGTCGGCCTGCCCGTACAAAAAAATCTATTACAACTGGAAAAGCGGCAAGTCGGAAAAATGCATTTTCTGCTATCCGCGCATCGAGATGGGCGAACCGACGGTCTGCTCGGAAACCTGTGTCGGCCGCATCCGTTATCTGGGTGTGATGCTTTATGACGCCGACCGCATCGCGGAAGCGGCATCGGTGCCGTCGGAAAAGGAACTGTATCAGGCGCACTTGGATATTTTCCTGGATCCGAACGATCCGGAAGTGATCAAAGCCGCCCGAGCCGAGGGCATCAATGACAGCTGGCTGGAAGCGGCCATCGCCTCGCCGGTATACAAAATGGCCATCGATTGGAAACTGGCGTTGCCCCTGCATCCGGAATACCGTACCTTGCCGATGGTCTGGTATGTGCCGCCGCTGTCACCGATCCAGTCGGCCGCAGACGCCGGCCGTATCGGCAAGAACGGCGAGATTCCGGACGTCGCCTCCTTGCGGATTCCGGTCCGCTACCTCGCCAACATGCTGACCGCCGGCGACGAAGCGCCGGTGGTGCGCGCCATGGAGCGCATGCTGGCCATGCGTGCCTGGCGACGTGCGATGAACGTCGATGGCATCGAAGACATCGAGGTTTTGACCCAGGTTGGCCTGAGCGTTGCACAAGCCGAAGAGATGTACCGTTATCTGGCCATCGCCAATTACGAAGACCGCTTCGTCATTCCAACCGCCCATCGTGAATACGCCAATGATGCTTTCGGTGAGCGTGGCGGCTGCGGTTTCACGTTCGGTGATGGCTGCAGCCCTTCGAGCCCGGCCGAAGCCCTGTTCGGCGGACGCTCGACACAGACTTACCATGTGCCGCCGAACCGCCAGGTCAATTCAAGGGAGAAAGCATGAGCGCCCTGAAGCTTTTTTCAATCCTGCTGGATTACCCGCGCGACGAGCTTTGGCTGAATCGGGAAGAGTTGCTCGAGGCCGCTGACGGCGTGCAGCTGTCGAAATCGCGTCGGTCGCAGTTGAAGGCTTTCGTCACGGAACTGCTGGAACAGCCGCCGATGGCCGCTCAAGAGGCCTGGCTGGGGCTGTTTGACCGGGGCAGGGCGATGAGCCTGCTGCTGTTCGAACATATCCACGGCGAGTCACGCGACCGCGGCCAGGCCATGGTCGATCTGATGCAGACCTATCTGGACAACGGTTTCGAGCTGTCTGCCAAGGAGCTGCCGGATTATCTGCCCTTGATGCTGGAGTATCTGTCGCTGCGACCGGATGAGGAAGTGGTTGATTGGCTCTCGCATACCGGCCACATCATTGAATTGCTTGCGGCGCGGGCTGCTGAACGCGGCAGCGGCTACGCCTGTGTACTGGAGATCCTGGCCGAGTATGGCCAGACACCCCGGGACCTGAGCTTGGTCCGTAAGCGCGCCGCCGCCGAGGAGCGCGATGACACGCCCGAAATGATGGATAAGGTCTGGGAAGAAGAAGCGGTCCGTTTCGGCAACGAAGCGCCATCGGAAAATTGCGCAGCGCCGACCCGGCTGCCGGCGGGCGCACGAACAGTCGATAAGCAGGTGACGACATGATCAATGAAATACTGTTCCAATATTATCCCTACATCGCCCTGACGGTTTTCGCCATCGGCTGTTGGGCCCGTTTCGACCTGAACCCCTACACCTGGCGGACAGGATCCAGCCAGATGCTGTCCGGCAAGTGGATGCGTCTTGGCAGCAACTGGTTCCATATCGGCATACTGGCCATTCTCGGCGGCCATTTCGTCGGCCTGTTCACGCCGCATTCGGTGTATGAACATTTCATCACCAGTGGCCAGAAACAGATGGTCGCGATCGTCGTCGGCGGGGTGTTCGGCGTCATCTGCCTGATCGGCATGACCATTCTGCTCCTGCGTCGGCTGTTCAATCCCAGGGTGCGCGCCACTGGCACGGGCCGTGATCTCCTGATTCTTGTGCTTTTGTACGCGCAGCTGCTGCTCGGACTGTCATCAATCACCCAATCCTTCCATCATCTGGATGGTTCGCAGATGATCAAACTCGGTGAATGGGCGCAGCACATCGTCACCTTCCGCCCGGGCGCAGCTGCCTATGTGGCCGATGCCCATTGGATATTCAAGGCGCATATCACGCTGGGCCTGACCATCATCCTGATCACGCCATTCACCCGTCTGGTGCACGTCTGGTCTGTGCCAGTGGGCTATTTGACCCGTCCTTACCAGGTCGTGCGCAAGCGTCAAGCGTCGATCCGCTATCCGCGCTGAGCATGCCATGAAAGAATCCCGCAGCATTCCCATCCAAATGGCCGAAGGCGCCCTGTCCCAGGCCGCACTTGACGCTGAACCGGCCAACGCCTTGGCCAGCAACGCACCGGTGCTGGTGCGGGTGGCGGACGTCGACATCAGTGAAGCCGAAATCGCCCGCGAAATGCAGCACCACCCCGATGCCGACCCGCATGTTTCCCGTAAGCTGGCGGCGCAGGCTTTGGCGGTACGTGTCCTTCTGCAAAAAGAAATCGAACGGCTGGCCATCAATGCGGATGCCGTTCCCATCGACTCGGAAACCCAGGAAGAAGCGGCGATACGCGTTTTACTGGACCGCGAGCTGCCGATTCCAGCCACTGAGGAAGCCGCCTGCCGCCGTTATTATGAAAACAACCGGCAACGCCTGCATACCCCGGACCGCGTTTTGGTCCGGCATATCCTGCTGGGTGCGGCGCCGGACGATGTCGGCGGACGGCTGCAGGCACGCGAGCGTGCCGAACAGCTGATCGGGGAGCTCCAGGAATTTCCCGAACGCTTCACCGAAATGGCGATGCGCTTTTCGGATTGCCCGTCGAAAGATCAGGGCGGAGAATTGGGTTGGATCAGCCACGGCCAGACCACCCCTGAATTCGAAAGGCAATTGTTCATGCTGCGCGAAGGCTTGGCCGGTCTGAGTGTAGAGTCGCGCTGGGGTTATCATGTCGTTGACGTTCAGCAGCATGAACGCGGCCAGCCGCTGGCTTTTGACGAATGCGCCGAGCGCATCGCACGCTACCTCGACCTGCAGTCCAGGCAGAATGCGATCCAGAACTACCTGCATATGCTCAGCGCGCATTATGGCGTACATGGCGTTGAAATGCCCGCATCCGAATAATCCATCACCACCCAACAGCCAGGTTGCCCATGAATACTGTCATCAACACCCACGGCCGTGACCAGCGGCGCGCGCTATGGCTCAGCACGTTTGCGTTCACCGTCTGTTTCGCGGTCTGGACCATCTTCTCGATCATCGGCATACAGATCAAGAAAGATCTTGGACTCACCGATACGCAATTCGGCCTGCTGGTCGCGACGCCCATACTGACCGGCTCGCTGATCCGGTTGTTTCTCGGCATCTGGACGGAACAGTACGGCGGCCGGATCGTGTTCTCCCTGGTGATGCTGGCCGCCTCGGTGGCGACCTGGATGCTGACCACCGCCTCCACATACCCCCAGTTCCTGCTTGCCGCACTGGCCGTCGGCATCGCCGGCGGGTCGTTTGCGGTCGGCATCGCCTATGTGTCGAAATGGTTTCCGCCCGAAAAACAGGGCACGGCGCTCGGCGTCTTCGGCGCTGGCAACATCGGCGCGGCGGTCACCAAGCTGCTGGCACCGATGGTGATGGTCGCTTATGGCTGGCATACGGTAGCCCAGGCTTGGGCGGTCGGCCTGGCCATCACGGCCGTGCTGTTCTTCATGTTCACCAAGGACGATCCTGGTCTGGCCAAGCGCCGTGCCGAAGGCGTCCATCCCGTGCCGTTCAGGGTCCAGATGGCGCCGCTGAAGAACCTTCAGGTCTGGCGCTTCGGCTTATATTATTTTTTCGTGTTCGGCGCATTCGTCGCGCTGGCCCTTTGGTTGCCACGCTACCTGACCGGCGCCTATGGGCTGGATATCAAGACCGCCGGCCTGATAGCGGCCTGCTATTCAATTCCCGCCAGCTTATTCCGCATCGTCGGCGGCTGGCTGTCCGATAAAATCGGCGCACGTCGTGTGATGTACTGGACGCTCGGCGTTTCATCGGTCGTCACCTTCCTGCTGTCCTATCCGACCACCACCTATGTGGTCAGCGGGGTGAAGGCGCCTGTTGAATTCACGCTGGCGATGGGCGTTGTGCCTTTCACCTTACTGGTATTCATCCTCGGCTTCTTCATGTCGCTCGGCAAAGCCGCCGTCTACAAGCACATTCCGGTCTATTATCCCGACAATGTGGGTGCCGTCGGCGGGCTGGTGGGCATGATCGGCGGTCTCGGCGGATTCATCCTGCCGATCGTATTCGGCGCGCTGAACGATATCATCGGGATCTGGACCAGCTGCTTCATGCTGCTGTTCCTGCTGGTGAGCAGCGCTCTGGTTTGGATGCATTTCGCCATCAACAGGATGGACGCCAGCCGACATCCGCAGGTCGGCAAAGACCGCGATCTGCCGGAGATCATGTCGGTCAGCGAAAGGGCCTGAGCCATGCCGCGTACCGCGCTGGAAGCACTTGAGCGCCTGCGGGCCGGCAACCGGCGCTTCGTCGACCATGTCATCAGTCTTGAAGCCCTGCTCAGCCATGCCCGGCGCGCCGAACATGCCATTGCGCAGGAACCGTTCGCGGTCATATTGGGCTGCTCGGACTCGCGGGCGCCGGCTGAGTTCGTTTTTGACCAAGGGCTGGGTGACCTGTTCGTGATCCGGGTGGCCGGCAACATCGCGGCACCTTCGCAGATCGGCAGTGTGGAATTCGCGGTCGAGCGCTTCGGCATCCGACTGGTCGTTGTGCTCGGCCATTCCAATTGCGGCGCGGTGCAGGCCACCCTGGATGCCATCGACCACCCGGATGAAGTGTCACCCGGACTTCAAGCCATTGTCGGCCGCATCCAGCCGGGCTTGAACGGCATTGGCGACGGGCAGCAAGGCTCCTGCCGGATTCAAACGGCGGTGCGTGCCAATGTCCGCCATACCGTCAGCCGCCTGCATGCCGACTCGCCGATATTGGAAAAGATGGTCCGTGAACACGGACTGTTGATTGTCGGCGCCGACTATTCGCTACAGACCGGGCATGTGGATTTCTTCGAGAACATGCCGGCAGAGCGTGCCCGCGGAGAACATGCCCGCATCGGGCCGTTAACCCCGGGTTAGTTCGATCAATGCGCCGTTGCGGTCGATGGCCGCAAATTGCCCGATTCTGCCGCCCTTCACCGCCTCGACCATCATTTTGAGTGGTTGTACAGCTTCGTCTTCATTCGGTGGTACGCCGGCCCGGCCGTTCATTGCGGCCACGAACAGGATGTCCCAATGCAGACCGGTCAGTGTTGATTCGGCGACCAAATCCTCGAAGCTTTGGATATCCTCGGGGCGCTTGTCCACGCAAAGCACAGGGGCCAAGGTGCCGCCTTCGCCGCGTGCAAAAGCCTCTTTTTGCGCTGCATCCGCGTCAACCGGCAGTTCCGCGCTTGAAAACACCATCAACAGGCGCTGCGGTTCCTGCTGCTGTTTGGCCATGGTCAGCAGGTCGGCGAAATGAGTCAGGGCCATTTAAAAATCCTTCATAAAAAGTGGGTACATTTTAACGGTCTGCCGGGACGCCCGGCAAGCCGTCCCTGTCAGTCTGTTCCGGTGGTTTTCGATGCCGACAGCAGGCGTATCCTCTGGCCGAGGTAATCGAAATATCTTTCTATGTAGCTGATGCCGTTTTCCTTGTCCAGCAAATACGGGTTCATCAAGGTGTGCCGCAGGATGAATAGACGGCCGTCGCCATCGGCTTCGGTCGAGTCCGGGTCGATCGCCAGGCTGCGCAGGATATCCTGCATCGCCGCATCGCCCATGGCATCCGGACGAAGCGTGGTGGCCGAGGCGAAGAACTCTTTCATTTGCAGCGGCTGGCAGGGGTCGCAGCGCATGTCATCATGCAGTCTCCGAACGAAGGCATTGGCATGCGCCAACGAGCGGTTTCCTGCCGGATTGAGGCCGATGCACACCAGATTGCTGTCCGGCGTAAAGGGAACGGTAACTGCCGCGTACGGCGCTATTTGCATGGCAAACTGCTGCGCTGCGGCCAGGAATGCTTCAGCGGACAGGATGGTCTGGGCCGGCAGGCGGCCGAAGTTGGAACTGTCCAG
This sequence comes from Arenimonas sp., assembly GCA_035562675.1. Lineage (GTDB taxonomy): Bacteria > Pseudomonadota > Gammaproteobacteria > Xanthomonadales > Xanthomonadaceae > Arenimonas. The sequence goes on from DATMWF010000014.1 coordinate 6,559, forward strand.
CGGCAACACTTTGTGCGTGACGAAGGCGGCGGCGGCCATCGCGCCGGGCTTGGATCCTTCAGGGATGTATTGACCCAGGCTGCGGTAGCGCTCCAGATAGCCGTCATTGGCTCCGCCATGGAATACATAGTCGGCCTGTTCGGCCAGCAGCGCCATCACTCGATTGTCGCGGCATATGAACGCCCCGGCGCCATAGGGAAGATATCCCATTTTATGCGGATCGACGGTACACGAGTCCGTATCGCCCAGTGCCGAAAACGCTTTATGGACGAAAGGCGCCGGAAATGACGTGAACTCGGAAGCGACGTCCTGGCGTGAGCGAAGACTGCCGTCGGGGTTGCGGAACAAGGTGGCGAGATAGCCTCCCCATGCCGCGTCGACATGCACGGAGAAACCGAGGCCTGCGGCAGCTGATCGATCGCGGGCCGCCAGAACGCCGTCGATCGGGTCCACCGTACCGTATTCCGTCGTGCCCAGAACAGCGACTGCCATAAGCACGGACTGGCCGGATAGCCGCAGGGCTTCCAGTGCTTCATCCATCGCCTCCACATGGATACGCATGCCGGACTGCGGAAGCGGCCGCAGATTGTCCCGGCCGAGGCCGAGCAGCTTCATGCCTTTGCTCCAGGAATAATGCGCCGTTATCGGAGCCAGGACCACCGGCGGCTCGATATGCCTGTGCCGTCTGAAGAAATCCACCAGTCCTAATTGCTCCAATCGATGCGCGTGCACTGTTTGCACCCAGTGCCGTTGCTGTTTTGGGTTTTGCTGCGCCAGCCAGGCCTGCCAGCTGACCAGCAGAGCCGTGCTTAGATCGGGGTGCAGATTGAACGCCTGCCTGTCATCGTCAGGTAACGCCAGATCCGGAACGCCGGCGCTTCGCAATGCGACCGGGAAGGCTTTCAAAGCCAATGCCAGGCGGAGTGCCTGGTAATTGGCCAGTGTCCCGCCGGATGTCAGGTGTCCGAAGGCGCAGCCTGCCTGGCCTGGATTGTCCGGATAGCCAAGCATGCGTGCCAGCTGTAATCCCACTTGAACTTCCATGTCGACCGTTACCGGCGCCGCATCTTCGCTGACGTTGTTCGGGTTATAGGGCAGGGTCAGGATTTGCGCCACCAGTCCCGGTATCAGCAGGTCTGACACCATGTGGCCGAGATAGCGGGGGCTATGGAACGGAACGGATTTCTTCAAGGCCGCCGACAGTTGATGAAGTTCACGGCGCAGCCGCGATTCCAGGGCCTGATAATCCGGATGGTTGACCGAATTGGTCGGTATCGCCGGAGGGTCTTCCGGATGGAAGTTGCGCCGCCAATAGACGTGATCCCTCAGGAATTCAACGACAAGTTTTTCCAGCAGGCTGTCGTTCTCGCCGTATGGCCCGAGAAAGCAGGCGTTCATTGCCTGGGGGCTTAGCCTGATTGTCTTCAGATCGGCGGCGTGTTCCATCAAAGATAACCTATTGGGCGCGAGAACCTATTTGCCCGCAGGTAATGATACGTGTCTGCATAGCTGTGCTCGTTGACCTGCGTCAAGCGCTACGCAGGAACAGCGCATAAAATATGTACATCCCGAGATAATCCCCCATCTATGATTGAAGTAGCATCTCCCGCCCGCCGTTACCCATCCATGCAGCGTTCCGGCGGTTCTTGAGGTGTTCCAGGAATACGCCGACATCCTGATCTGCGCAGCCGTTTTCCTGGCTGCCCTGCTGTACTCATCCGTAGGGCATGGCGGAGCATCCGGTTACCTGGCCGCCATGGCGATGGCAGGCGTCGCCCCGGCGATCATGAAGCCGGCAGCGTTGTCCCTGAACATCCTCGTGTCCTCAATCGCGGTAGTCAGGTTCTCGCAAGTCCGTGCTTTTTCCTGGCGGATATTCCTGCCCTTGATGGTCACATCGGTTCCGTTTTCGTACCTTGGCGGACGCCTTTCGCTTTCGACGGGTATTTACCGGCCGCTGGTTGGCGCGGTGCTTCTATATGCCGCATGGCAGCT
>DATMWF010000015.1:0-6848 GCA_035562675.1 Arenimonas sp.
TCCGGTGGCATGGCTCTGTGCGATTTCGGGTTTGAAATAGGCGGCATGCAACAGGGGCAGGATACTGCCGACCAACAGGCTTAAGAATACCGCGCGGCTCAGCCGGCTCCAGCCCTCCAGCCAGAACAGGTGGTCCGGTGCCAGCCATTGCAGGGACAACGGGCCGTTGATCAGCCAGTCCGATTGCAGCCCGTAGCCCTGCGCCAAGGCGGGTATCAGCAAAGCCCAGGCCCAGATCAGCACGGAAGCCAGCAGCCCGAACAGAACCGAGCGGGCCGGCGTGTGGGGCCGCCAGACCGCGAACCCGACCGCCGGCGCCAACGTGCCCAACGCGGAAAACGACACCGCGCCGATATCGGCCAGGGCATTGCTGCTGCCGCTGGCCCGGCTATAGCCCCAGGCCAGCAGAATCAGCAGCAGGATGCCGGTACGGCGTGCCAGCAGCAGCGAGCGGCTCAGGCTGCCATGTTGGCCGGAGGCCGTATTCGACCATGCCGCCTTCAGCCAGATCGGCGTCAGCCAGTGGTTGGAAATCATCACGCTCAAGGCCAACGTGGAAAAGATCACCATGCCGGTGGCGGCGCTCAGGCCACCGATGAACGCCAGCAGGGCCATGCCGCCATCACCGCGCGACAGCGGCAGCGCCAGCACATACAGGTCGGAGTCGGTGCCCGCCGCGGCCAGTTCCTGGTGGCCGGCCAGGGCCAGCGGCAGGATCGGCAGCGCGATCAGCACCATGTACAGCGGGAACATCCAGCGCGCGATGCGCAGGTCGAGCGCGTCGCGTGATTCGATCATGCCGACATGGAACTGGTGCGGCAGGGTGAACATGGCGAACGCGCCCAACACGATCAAGGCCGGGAATCCGTCCGATCCGTTGCGCCGGATCGCATCGGGGACCGGCGCGGCCACGTCGATGTTCATCCAGACGTAAACGCCCAGCGCCAGCATGGCGGCCAGCTTCAGCAGCGACTCGACGGCGATGGCCAGCACCAGGCCGCGGTTACGCTCGCTGACCGAAGCGCGGCGGGTGCCGAACAGCATCGCGAACAGCGCCATGACCAGCGCGATGTAGAGCGCGCTGTCCTTCCACGCTTCCGCCGCAGGATGGTAATCGCCGATCAGCATGCCATAGCTCATGGCGATCGCCTTCAGCTGCAACGCGATATACGGCACGATGCCGATCACCGCCACCGCGGTGATGGTGGCGGCCAGGGTGGAATTGCGGCCGAGACGGCTGGCGATCAGGTCGGCGATGGAGGTGGCGTTATGCTCCTGGACCAGCAGGTGCAGCTTGCGCATGAACGAAAACGCCAGCATGAAGAACAGGATGCTGCCGATGAAGGTCGGCGGAATCGGCCAGCCGGAACGCAGGGCCTGGGTGACCGTGCCATAGAAAGTCCAGGACGTGCAGTACACGGCCAGCGACAGGCTGTAGACGTAAGGCCATTGCCGGGCCAGCAGGCCCGGGCGGCGCTCGACCCACAGCGCGGTGCCGAACAGGATGGCGATCCAGATTAACGCGACGAGGATTAATTGGTATTCGCTGAACATGGCTGGCGGCTGTTTTCCACAGACATCACTGTAACTGAAATCATGGGGGCGGGACAAAAAAAAGGCCGCAGCGGACTGCGGCCTTTCCATCAGACGCGGCGCATCAGAAATCGAAGCGCGCGCTCAGGCTGTACAGCTGCGGGGCACCGTAGAACCCGGTGCGCACGCCGGTCGAGGGGATCACGTAACCGGTGGTCAGGTATTCCTCATCGGCCAGGTTGCTGCCCTGCAGCGACAGCGTCCAGGACTTGCCGGTGGTCCAGATGATGCCGGCGCTGACCAGTCCATAGCCGTCCTGGGTGATCGGCACGGTCACCGCGTTGGTGATCGGATCCTTGGTGATCTCGGTGGTGGCCACCACATCGCTCTGGTAGCTGTAGCCGACGCGGTAGCTGAGTTGGCCGCCGCCGTCCAGCGGCTGCTTGTATTCGACGTTCAGGGCGCCGGAAAAGTCCGGTGCGTTGGTCATTTCCTGTTGGTCGGCGATGTCGACGCCCTTGTACATGTACTCGTCGAACTGGGCGTTCAAGGTAGCCAGGTTGCCGCTGATGAACCAGTTTTCGCTCGGACGCCATTGCATCTCGAGTTCCAGGCCGTGGATGGTGGCTTTGCCGGCGTTGGTGAAGTCGGCGCAGAAGCTCTGGATGGTGCCGATCTGGCAGGAGGTGAAGATCGAGAGCTGGATGTCCTCGTACTTGTTGTAGAAGTAGGCGGCGTTCACGAACAGCGTCTGGTCGAGGAAGGCCATCTTGCTGCCCAACTCGATGCTGTCGACCTGTTCATCGTCATACGGTTCCTGGCTGATCGGACTGGCGGTGGCGCGGATGTTGAAACCGCCGGACTTGAAGCCGCGCGACAGCGAGCCGTAGAACATCACGTCGTCGCTCATCTGGTAGTCGAGCGAGAGTTTCGGCGACAGGTTGTGGAAGGTCACCGATTTGTTGAAATCGGCGGCGACCGCGGTCACGGTGGTATAGGTTTCATCGGTGTAGCCGCGGTTGAACACGTCCGCGGTCTTCTCCTCCTGGGTCCAGCGCAGGCCGCCGTTGATGCTCCACTTCTCGGACATGTCATAGGTCCAATCGATGTAAGCCGCGATGCTGGTGGTGTCCACATAGCCGCGGGTGTCGCCGAACAGGCCCGGGAAGCCCGGCCAGACGCCCTTCAGGAACACGTTCTGGACCAGGCCGCCGGCGGTGCCGTCGAACCAGTAGATGCCCATCACGCCGCGCGATGCACCGCCGCCGTCGAAATGCGCCTGCAGCTCCTGGCTGATCTGCTCGTCGTCGTAGAACGCCTTGACGTCGGTGATCTGCTGAGGCAGCGTGTCGAAGTCGATGTAGGTGTCGGTGCCGGATTCACGCTGGGCGAAAATGTATTTGAACGACCAATCCTCGCTGGCACGGTAATTGGCGGTCAGGGACGCGCCCTTCATGACGGTTTCGTTGACGCCCGGCATGCCGCTGCGGACGTCGTAGCGGTCTTCCAGCGGCGCCGTTTTCGGCGTGATCAACAGGCCCGGGCCGAAGGCGTTCGGGGCCAGCATCTGCGCGCCGCGCGGATTGGAATTATCGATCATCTTGTCGAAGGCGATCTGCACGTCGAAATCCTCGCCGATGTACGCGCCCAGTTCGGCGCGCATCGCGAAGGTGTCCTTATCGGTCACATCTTCCTCAAGGTACAGGTTGCGGCCGTAGCCGTCGCGATTGAGCGATGCGAGCGCGATGCGGCCGCGCAAGGTGCCGTTTTCATCGAATGCTCCGCCGGCCGATGCCTTGTAATCCGCCTGGCCGTAATTGCCGACGGTAATCTGTGCGTTGCCGCTGGTTTCGGTCGGCAGGCCTTTTGCTATGTACTTGATGGCGCCGCCGATGGTGTTCTTGCCGTACAGGGTGCCCTGGGGGCCGCGCAGGACCTCGATGCGTTCGACATCGAAGACATCGAGCAGCGCGCCCTGCGGACGGGCGATGTAGACATCGTTCAGATACAGTCCGACGCCGGGATCGACACCCCACAGCGGATCCGACTGGCCGACGCCGCGGATATAGGCGGTGATGGTGCTGTTCGAGCCGCGCGCGGCGTAGATGGTCAGGTTGGGTACCTGCGCGTCAAGGTCGCCGAGATCCTCGATATTCAGCTTGTCGAGCGTTTCCGCGGTGAACGCGGTCACCGCGACGGGGACTTCCTGCAGGGTTTCTTCGCGGCGGCGCGCCGAGACGGTCACTTTGTCCAGCATCGCGCCGGATTTCGCTTCAGTCTGCTTCGCCGCGGTCTCCGTCTGGTCGGCATGCGCAAGGCCTGACAGCAAAGACAGTCCTATCGCCAAACCTAGATAATTTTTTTTCATAGCTCTCCCTGGATCTTTTGTGTGTTGTACGCGGAATGCACCGGTTAGCGGAAAGACTAGGGGGTTTCCTGCTGCGTGACAGCTGTACCTTGGTACAGTATGACAGCCGCAGAACTTGGCAGACACTGCGAGGCAGTCTGTATAAAGAGCGATGGCATGAACCTGCTGATAATCCTGGCGGCGCTGATTTTCCTGATGTGGATCGCCTACCGCGGCCACAGCGTCATCCTGTTCGCGCCGATCGCCGCCCTCGGCGCCGTGCTGCTGACCGACCCGGCGCTGGTGGCGCCGATGTTCACCGGCCTGTTCATGGAAAAAATGGTCGGCTTCCTGAAGCTTTACTTCCCGGTCTTCCTGTTGGGCGCCATCTTCGGCAAGCTGATCGAGCTGTCGGGCTTTTCCAAATCCATCGTTTCGGCCACCATCCGGCTGTTCGGTCCGCAGCGCGCCATGCTCTCCATCGTCTCGGTCTGCGCGCTGCTCACCTACGGCGGCGTCTCGCTGTTCGTGGTGGTGTTCGCGGTCTATCCGTTCGCGGCCGAGCTGTTCCGGCAGGCCGACATCCCGAAGCGCCTGATACCGGGCACCATCGCGCTGGGCGCGTTCACCTTCACCATGGACGCCCTGCCCGGCACGCCGCAGATACAGAACATCATTCCCAGCGCGTTCTTCGGCACCGACACCTGGGCCGCGCCGGTGCTCGGTACGGCCGGCGGCATATTCATCCTCACCCTCGGCCTGCTGTACCTGAATGCGCGCCGGCACGCGGCCGCCGCGAAAGGCGAAGGCTACGGCGATCCGGACAGCCTCTGCAACGAACCGGCTGCCTTCACCGGCGGCGTGCTGGCGCATCCGCTGATTGCGCTCCTGCCCCTCGTGCTGGTCGGCGTCTGCAATAAACTGTTCAGCGTCTGGATTCCCGCTTACTACGGCGACAGCCACAGCTTCGATCCGGCAGTGATCGGCAGCGCCTCGCCGGTGGTCCAGGAAATCGCCAAAGTCGCCGCCATCTGGGCCGTGCAAGGCGCTTTGCTGATCGGCATCCTGAGCGTCCTGGCATTGGCCTGGACGCCGGTCATCTCCCGCTTCGCCGAAGGCAGCAAAGCCGCGATCGGCGGCGCCCTGCTGGCTGCGATGAACACCGCTTCGGAATACGGCTTCGGCGCGGTGATCGCCGCGCTGCCGGGCTTTTTGATCGTCGCCGATGCATTGGGCGCGATCCCCGACCCGCTGATCAACGAAGCGATCACCGTGACCTCGCTTGCCGGCATCACCGGCTCGGCTTCCGGCGGCATGAGCATCGCCCTGGCCGCGATGTCGGAAACCTTCATCAGCAACGCCAATGCCGCGGGAATCCCCATGGAGGTCCTGCACCGCGTGGCCGCCATGGCGTCCGGCGGCATGGATACCCTGCCGCACAACGGCGCGGTCATCACCTTGCTGGCGGTCACCGGGCTGACCCACAGGCAGAGCTACAAGGACATCTTCGCCATCACGCTGATCAAGACCATGGCGGTGTTCTTCATCATCGCCGTGTATTACAGCACCGGCCTTATCTAGACCGGTCAGCGCCTGCCGGCGTAGTGTGCGGCATCGGCAAGCACCGGGTCGCGGGCCAACAGCTTCGGATCATCGGACTGGATGATGGCCGGCGGATTCCGCCACAGCCGCCAGGAAGAAATCGGAAAATCCGGATGCAGCCCCTGACTGCCGACCGTTTTCCCGTCCGAGAAAAAATACGTCGCCGTGGTCAGGCTCAGGGCGCCGCCGTCCTTCAAACGGATCTGGGTCTGCACCGCGGACTTGCCAAAGGTGTTCTGGCCCACCAGGCGCGCACCGGCATTGGCCCGGAGGATGCCGGCGAGCAGTTCAGCGGCCGACGCGGTGCGCTTATCGACCAACACGGCGATGGCCATGTGTTCCGCCAATCCGTCCGGTCTGGCGAGGAATACCAGATTGGCATTGTCCTGCCGGCCCTTGGTGGTGGCCAGTTCGCCATCGGCGATGAATTCATCGGCCACTTCAATGGCCGCGTTCAACAACCCGCCCCGGTTGCCGCGCAGGTCGATGACAACGGTATTCATGCCGGGAACCTCCATCGCCTTGGCCAGCTGCCGGCGCACCTGCGTGGCGGTTCTGACATGGAACACCGGAATGCGCAGGTACAGGGTTCCGGCCGACAGGCCGCGCAGGAAGGCGGCGGAATCATCGGACAGGCTGACGTCCCGCAGTTCCTGCTCGCTCAGGAAATGGCTGTAGGGGTCCAGAACGGAAAACGGCGCGGCACTGTCCAGCTTTTCGAGGTCGCTCCCGTCCATCTCGTCGACGTATTGATCGCGGACCGCCTCCTTCAAGGTAGGCGCATCCTGGGCAAGAATCCCCGAGCTGAAAATAAACAGCGCAATCACACGCAACAGGGAATGATACGTACGGTGCATGTGTGCATTTTCCGCCCTTGCAGCCTTCCAAAGCAAGCACTTTCAAGCCCTCAGGTGGTATTCTTTTATATAGTCCAACAACGGAACAGCCCATGCGTCAGTCCCTAGTTTTGAGTGCCGGCCTTGCCACCGCGTTAGTGCTGGGTGCCTGTTCCAGTGAACCGGCAAAACGGTATTTTCCGCCGCAGGCCAGCCTGCAGCAGCTGCAGCGTCTGCCCAATGGGCAATGGCAGGCACAGATCCGCGTGCAGAATTTCAGCACCGGCGCGGTCGAATTCCGCAATCTGTCGCTGAAAGTACAGATTCAGGACCTCGAATGGACCGCCGCCAACGCTACGGAGACGCTGAAGATCGGACCGAACAACGCTGAAATCTATACAGTCGCCATGCCGTTTCCGGCAGCGACCCAGCAGATGCTGACCGAGCGCATGGGCAAAGACCAATCCATCCGGTATGTGCTGGACGGCACCATCGACAGCATCGCGCCCGATAAAACCTACCCCTTGACT
>DATMWF010000016.1:0-12880 GCA_035562675.1 Arenimonas sp.
CGCAACAGGGCGATGACCCGCCCGTTTTCCTCGACCGGACGCCACCCGAAGCGGGTCAGACCCTTGAGCAGGGCCTCAATGCCCTGTTCGCCGTCGAAGGTCGGCGGCCGCAGGTCGCTGAGCCGGAAACCGAACTTCTCGTGCTCCGTGCCGATTCGCCATTTGTCCGGCGTCCGTGCGCCGGATGCATGGAAGGCGATCAGCTGGTCTTTGCCGGTGATCAGCGGCGAGGTTTCATCAGCCATTGGGATCTCCCGTATTCTGGTTGGCATTCTGCAGCCAGCCGGTCACCACGGCGCGCGCTTCATCGACGCCGATCTTGGACGAACCGGAAAACAGCTGGACGGTGGCACGGCCGGCCAGGTCTTTCCGGACCTGGTTCAGGGTTTTGGTCTGCTCGCTTCGGCCCAGTTTGTCGGACTTGGTCAGCAGGCAGTGGACCGGCAGATCACGCGAATTGGCGAAATCCAGCATCTGCAGGTCGTATTCGCGCAGCGGGTGGCGCACATCCATCACAATCACCAAGCCGGCCAGCGGCTCACGGATCTGGAAATAGCGGTTGATGAAGATTTTCCACTGGGCCCGCATCGCCTCGGGCACCTTGGCGTAGCCGTAGCCGGGCAGATCGACCAGATACAGGCCGTCGATGATCTTGAAATAGACCAGCTGCTGGGTGCGCCCAGGGGTTTTCGAAGTTCGGGCCAGCCCGATCTGGTGGCATAGGGCGTTCAATGCCGTGGATTTACCGGCGTTGGAACGGCCGGCAAAGGCCACTTCCCGCAGGCTGTCCTTGGGCAACGCGGCCAAGGTCGGCGCGGAAAGCACAAATTGGGCCTGGGCTAGAAAGTTTGCCATTGCGCTCGCTTTAAATTGATTTTGCCTATTCTACCCTTGTTTATCCGGCAAAACGCCGGTACTGATTGACCGTAGCCTGCAAACACTGGGATAATTAGCCCTTGGCGAGGACACCCTCGTCCTTTCCCCCATTTTGAGTTCGGAGTCTTATGAAGCTCTCCCGCCTAGCTATTCTGACCGCTGCCTTTGCGGTAACCACGGCCATCGCGCAGCAGGCTGCCGCGCCAGCGGCGGACACTGCCGCGGCCGCACCCGCCGCTGAAGCCGTCGTCGCACCCGCCCCGGTGGCGGTAGTCGCGGATACCGGCCCGGCCAAGCCCGGCGATCCGAAGGCCGGACAGACCAAAGCCGGCGCATGCGCAGCCTGCCACAGCCTGGACGGAAACTCCGCGGCGGCGATTTATCCGAAACTGGCCGGCCAACATGAGCAATACATCTGGCGCCAGTTGAAGCTGTTCAAATCGGGCGAGCGCGAAAACGCCATCATGCTCGGCATGTCGGCGGCCTTGACCGAACAGGACATGCGTGACATCGGCGCCTATTACGGCAGCAAAAAAGTCCTGGCCGGCGTCGCCGATGAAAGCACGATCGCCGCTGGCCCGAATGCCGGCAGGAAATTTTACCAGGTCGGTGAGAAAATCTACCGCGCAGGCAAGCCGGCTGAAGGCGTACCCGCCTGCGCCGCCTGCCATGGCCCGGCGGGTGCCGGCATGCCTGGCCCGACCTATCCGGCCTTGGGCGGCCAACACGCCGAATACACCGCGGCGCGCCTGACCGCTTTCCGGGAAGGCATGGTCTGGGGCAAGGACAAGAACGCCAATGTGATCATGTCGCAGGCCGCCAAGAACCTGACCGACGAAGAGATCCAGGGCCTGTCCACCTATCTGCAGGGTTTGCACAAAGCCGCCAAAGCGGCAAAATAATAAGTATCATCGCTTTGACAGCAACCGTTCAGCAAGCCGATAGCATGATGTGTTGTCGGTTTTGTTTTATCATCCAGGAGCAATCATGATCCGTCGTACCTTGTTGGCTTTGCTTTTCCTCGCGCCGTTCGCCGTATCCGCACAGCTGAAGCCCGGCGTGCCGGTCGCTGGCAAAGATTATGTCGTGCTTACCGCGCCGCAGCCAACCTGGGGCACCGGCGGCATCGAAGTGGCCGAAGTGTTCAGCTATTCCTGCATCCACTGCGCCGAATTCCAGCCGATGGTGAACGCCTGGAAGAAAAAACTGCCGTCTGACGTGAAGTTCGTCTATGTGCCGGCCGTGTTCGGCGGCGTCTGGGACAACAGCGCCCGCGCCTATTTCGCGGCGGAAGCCCTCGGCGTCCAGGCCCGGACCCATGACGCCATCTTCAAAGCGTTCTTCATCGACCGCAGCGTGAAAAACGGCAGCATCGAGAATTTGGCCGACGTATACGCCAAACTCGGCGTCGACCGCAAAAAGATGCTGGACACCATGAACGGCTTCACGGTCAGTTCGAAGCTCAACCGCGCCCGGCAGTTTGCCCTGCGTACCGGCGTGAATGCCACGCCGACGCTGATCGTCAACGGCAAATACCGCGTCACCGCCAAGAGCCTTGAACAGTCATTGGTGGTCGCGGACTTCCTGGTGCAGAAAGAACGCGCCGCCAAGAAAGCGAAATAATCCAGACCCCGCCCTCGGCGGGGTTATTTTCCCCATGGAAAAGCGCCGTCTAAAAATCATCAGCAGCAACATCCAGGCCGGATCCATCACCCGCGCCTACAGCGAATACGTGACCCGGTCATGGTCGCAGATTTTTCACGCCGGCAAACAGGGCAACCTCGACTCGCTGGCGCAGACCTTCCAGACCTTTGATCTGGTCGGCCTGCAGGAATGCGATCCCGGCAGCATGCGCTCGGGATTTTCCAACCAGTCGGACTATCTGGCGCAGAAAGCCAACTTTCCCTACAGCTCACACCACGCGACCCGCCGCATCAGCCGCTTCGCCGGCTTCGGCAATGCCCTGCTTTCACGGTTTGAACCCAGTAAAATGGAACACTTCTCGCTGCCGAGCCTGATTCCCGGCCGAGGCGTGCTACTGGCGCGTTTCGGCGAGGGCGAAGCCGCCTGGCATGTCGCGGTCACCCATCTATCCCTAAGCGCCAAGGCGCGCCGCATACAGATCGCCTATCTGGCCGAACTGCTGTCCGACAAGAAACGCCTGATCCTGATGGGCGACTTCAACTGCGATCTGCTGGCCCCGGAAATGAGCCGCCTGTTCCAGTTCACGCCGCTGGAAGTCCCGGAACTGACGCTTCCCACATTTCCAAGCTGGGACGCCAAACGGCCGATCGACCATATCCTGGTCGGCGGCTTGAAAAGCTCAAACTACCAGACCCACGTGGCCGCCGGCTCGGACCACCTGGCCATCGCTTTGGACATCGAAGTCTAGCCGTTCAGCACCAGCAAGGCCGCCATCAGCAGCAGGAAGCCGGCAAAAATCCGCTTCAGCCAGACAGCCGGCATTTGATGCGCCCAACGCGCACCCAACGGCGCGAACACCACGGATGCCGACGCCACGCCCAGGGCCGCCGGCAGATAGACGAAACCGACGCTATGCGCAGGCATCGGCAGCGATGCGCTGAGCTGGCTGTAGGTGAGCGCACTGGCGAGCGCGATGAACACACCGCAGACCGCTGAGGTGGCCACCGCTTTCACTGCCGGCACGCCGCGCAGGACCAAGGCAGGTACGGTCATGCTGCCGCCGCCGATGCCGACCACCGACGAGACCGCCCCGATCACGGTACCCAGCGCGGTCCACGGCCAGCCCACCACCCGATCCGTATGTTCGGCTTTCGGCGTGGGCCATTGACTGAGCAGCTGCACAGCCACCAGCACGCAGTAGACGATGACCGCCCAACGCAGACCCGGGCCGGCCCATTCGGCCACCCCGATGCTGGCGAGCACGGCGCCCAGCAACAGGCCCGGAACCATCCAGGCCACCGTCGGCCACAACACCGCACCGCGCTTTTGATGCGCCCATGCCGAGGAAAGCCCGGTCAGCACGATGCTGCCGAGTGAACTGGCCAGGGCCACAGGCACCGCAATCGCTTCCGGGACACCCTGCATCGGCAACAGCATGATCAGCGCGCCGACCAGCAGCAGCCCGCCGCCCACGCCCAGCAGACCGGAAAGAATGCCGGCACCGACGCCTAAAACTGGATAAATCCACCATGTCACCATATGCTTAAGGCATCCTCTGCATTTATACCGGAAGCGCGCTTTGCGAAACCAATTACACACCGCAGCAGCCATTATAGCCATGAGTCTGGCCAGCATCGGCGTACGCGCCGACTGGGCCGTGCACCAGGAACCTGCGCTGCGGGCAGGTTTCACGCAGGCCAAAGCGGGTGCGCTGGCCGAGGAAACGAGAGGCGCGCTGCACAGAAACATCCTGTGGCCCTGGCTGCAGGCCATCAACCACAAACAGAACCTCGCCACGCTCAGCCAGGCGCAGGTGCTGGATGCGGTCAACGCCAACCCCTCGGACCCCGCCAACCTATGGCTGCTCGGACAATGGCGCAATGAACTGGTCCGCCGCCAGGACTGGGCAACCGTTGCGCTGCTGCAGGCCCGCTTTCCGGATGGATCAGCCGGCAACCGCTGCGCGATGCTGCTGTCGGTCGCCGAACCGGAACGCAACACGCTGTGGCGGCAGAATGCGCTGACTCTCTGGCTCAACGAAGCCAAGCCACCGGCGCATTGCCGGCTGGTTTTCGATGCCTTGAACGGCGCCCAGGCACTGAACGCCCCGCAGCTATGGCAACGTTTCGATCTTCTGCTGGCCGAGGGCGTCACCGACGCCCTGCCCGAGCTGGCGGCGCGTCTGCCGCCAGCGGATGCCGACCTGGCGGGCCGGTACATCGCCTATTTAAACGCGCCGCAGGCCCTTGGCAGCGCCTGGCCGGCCGATGCCCGCAGCCGCAATGTGCTCAGCCGGGGCTTGATGGGCTTAGCGCGTAAAAACACCGCACAGGCCGAGGCGCTGTTCGCCGGCCTGGGTACCGGCTATGGCTTTTCACCGGAGCAACGCGCCGCCGTGCAATCGGAAATCGCGCTGTGGAGCATGGTCAACTACGAGGCCGGATCCGAATCGCGTTACTTCGCCGTACCGGAAGCCCTGCGCAGCGCCAACCTGCGCGAGTGGTTCATGCGTTACCTGTTTACGGTCAATGATGACGCCAAAACACTGGCAGGCTTCGCGCAACTGCTGCCCGCACAACGCGAGGAAGCGCGCTGGCAGTATTTCCAGGCGCGCGTGCATGAGCGCCTGCAGCAAAACACGGCGGCTCTTCCTCTGTACCGCAAGGCCGGCCAATCAGCGGGTTTCCACGGCTGGCTGGCCGCCGATGCCAGCGGCGGCGATTATGCGTTCTGCCCCCTGGAGCCGAAACCAACGCGGCAGGAATACGCCGCGCTCACTAAAAACCCCGGCCTGAAACGCGCGCTCTGGCTATGGCAGCTGGGCGAAGCCAACTACGCCATCTGGGAATGGAATGCGGCCTACAAAACCCTGTCTTCCGAGCAGCAGCGCAAAGCCATCGAGATTGCGCAGCAGTTCGGATGGTACGACCGCGCGGTGTTCTCGCTGGAGAGCAGCGATGTCAACCAACGCTATTACACCCTGCGCTTCGCCACACCCTACCTGCCGCAGTTCAAGGCCGCCGCCGAACGCTTCGGCCTCGACCAGAGCTGGCTGATGGCGCATGCCCGCGCCGAAAGCATCTTCATGCCGGGCGTCACTTCAAGCGCCAACGCCCGCGGACTGCTGCAGCTGCTGCCCAGCACCGCCGAAGCCGTCGCTCTCAAGAACGGCCTGCCTTGGCAGGGCGAGAATTCACTGTATGACGCCGGCACCAATATCGTTCTCGGTGCGGGCGCGCTCAGCGAAGCGGCCAAGACCTATCCCGGCAAGGCCTACCAGGCCATCGGCGCTTATAACGCCGGGCCGACACCGGTCAACCGCTGGCAGAGCGCGCGGCCGCTGCTGGAACCGGCGTTCTGGATTGAAACCGTTCCTTACAAGGAAACCCGCGAATACATCGCCCGTGTGCTGGCCTTCAGCGTGATTTACGATTGGCGGCTGAAACGGCCGGTCGTTCCGCTTGGCCGTCGCCTGACCGGCGACTTCAGCGCACTGGGCAAGCAGCCGGATTTACGCTGTCCGATGCCGCCCGCTCCAACCGTCAAAAAACGCCGATGAAAACCTATTTGGTCGGTGGTGCGGTGCGCGACCGGTTGCTGGGCCTGAGCGCCGGCGACCGCGATTATGTAGTGGTCGGCGAAACCCCGGAGACCATGCTGGCGGCCGGCTTCAAGCCGGTCGGTGCGGATTTCCCGGTGTTCCTGCACCCGCGCACCGGAGAAGAGTACGCCTTGGCACGCACCGAGCGCAAGACCGCGCCCGGCTACCGGGGCTTCGTATTCCATGCCGATGCCGCAGTGACCCTGGAACAGGATCTGGCGCGGCGGGACTTCACCTTGAACGCCATCGCCGAGGATGAGCACGGCGTCCTGATCGACCCGTTTCATGGCCAACGCGACATCGAAGCGCGGATCATCCGACACGTATCCGCCGCATTCAGCGAAGATCCGGTGCGCGTGCTGCGAGGCGCGCGCTTCATGGCTCGCTTCGCCCCCCTGGGTTTCCGGCTCGCCGATGAAACGCTGGAACTCATGCGCGGCATGGTGCAGGCCGGCGAACTCGACCACCTGGTGCCCGAGCGTGTCTGGCAGGAAATGGCCGCCGCCCTGCGCAGCAGACAACCTGCGGCATTCCTGCAGACGCTCCGGCAGGCCGGGGCGCTGAAGGTCCTGTTACCGGAAGTCGATGCGCTTTACGGCGTGCCGCAACGCGTCGAATTCCACCCGGAGATAGATGCCGGCATCCACACCGAAATGGTCTGCGACATGGCGGCGCGGCTGGCGCCGGGCGATGATGTGATCGGCTTCGCGGCGCTGGTGCATGATCTCGGCAAGGCCTTGACCGACCGGTCCGACTGGCCCAGGCACATCGCCCATGAGCATCTTGGCGTGCCGGCGGTCGAGGCGGTCTGCGACCGCTTCAAGGTGCCGAACGAGCACCGCGCGGTCGCGCTGCATGGCTGCCGCGAACATCTGAACATCCACCGTCTGGATGAACTGCGGCCGGAAACGGTGCATGATCTGCTGCAGCGCATCGATGCCTTCCGGCGGCCGGAGCGCGCCGCGCAGATGGCGCTGGTGTGCGAAGCGGACAAGCGCGGACGCCTTGGCCTGAATGAGGCCGGGTACCCGAACGGAAACCGGTTGCTGCGTTATTTCAGCGCCGCCTTCGCGGTCAAGGCCAGCCAGCTCGATACCGACGCCACGGGCCCGGCCATGGGCGAGGCGTTGCGCAAAGCGCGCATCGCGGCGATTGCGGGAATCAAGTCGGCCGGCTGAATCGCCGGCTTCAGCGCAGCAGGAAACGCGTCTCGCCGTTCACCAGCAGTTCCTTGCCTTCGGCATCCACCTTGTAAACGACCACCGCGCCTTCCGGCACGGCGCCGAAGGACCTGTCGCCGATGAATACTTCACCGCCGCGGATTTCGACGGTTTCGCCGGCCACGACGGTTTTTACATTCGGCCCGGCCAAGGTTGCGACGGCCGAGCCATTGCTCTGCTCGACGGTCACTTCGGCGCGGTTCTCATGTTTTCCGCAGGCGGCAAGAGCGATAAGCAGCACAAGGACCGGTATGGTTTTCTTCATGGCTAAGACTCCCTGGACTGTCAGCCTTTGGATAATACCCTTTCCGCGAACACCAGTGCATTGCGGCGCCAGAACAGCGCCGCGCCGATTCCCGCGCCGAGGGTATTGGCCGCGAAATCGGCGGCTTCCATCATCCGGCCGGTCGGCAGCAGGCCTTGGGCGATTTCGATAAGCCCACCCAGCAGGATGACCCATAACAAGGCCCGCCACCGCGGGCCGGGTTTCTCGAACAGGCAGACAGCCAGGGACGCCAGGATGGCGTACCCCGTGGCATGGATGAGTTTGTCCAGATGCGGAATCGGCGGCATCTCGTCGCCGCCGCGCCGGAGCGACAGGTACAGGCCGAGCAGCATGCCGAAAATCCACAGGCCAAGCCAGAACCGACGCCAGCGCAGATCACTCACAGCCGGTAACTCAGGTCGCCGTGCGCGAAAGCCGGTGAAAAATCGATGTCCTTGGAAAAGCCCATGAGCTGGAAGCGCTCGCCCATTTCACCGGGCATCACCAGTTTCTTGATGTGCTGGTTTTCACGGTAGCGCGCCACTTCGTCCGGGTTGCCTTCCACGCCGGCGATGTAATCGGCCAGGCCGTTGCCGAGCAGGAAGCTGGCCTGCGCGCAATAGCCGGCCAGATCGAAACCGGCCGATACCCCGGCTTCGGCCAGGGCGGTGAAATCGACCGAAGCGGTCAGGTCCTGCAGGCCCGGCCACACGAAGTAGTCGCTGTGCGCGCGGTGCCGGTAGTGGCAGATCAGGGTGCCGTCGTCACGCTCGGGCAGATAGAATTCCTCCCGCGGATAGCCGTAATCGATGTACAGCATGGCGCCGCGGGTCATGGTGCCGGCGACGGCCTGGATCCAGTACGGCAGCTGCGGCAGGATTTCCGAGCAATAGCCTTGTTCGAATTCGCGCTTCAGGTTGCGTTCCACATGCCGGACCGCGCCGCCGACCAGGCCATCGGCCGGACGCATGACGCGGATGAACTGCTGTTTGGCGTCCAGCGCCACGCACTCCTCGAAGACCTCGCCCTCCTCGATGATGAAGCGCGTGGTCGGCAGCGCATCGATCACTTCATTGGCCACCAGCACGCCCTGCCAGGGCTCTTCGGGCGGCGTGTCCAACCACAGGCAGCGTGCGGACAGCTCAATCGGCAGGGTGCTGCGCAGATGCAGCTGCTGGCGTTCACGCAGGTCCGCGCTGGGCTCAAGAATCCAGTACTGTGCCGGCAACTGTCCGAGTTCCTGCAGGCGCAGCAGGGTTTTTGCGGCCAAGGCGCCGGTGCCGGCGCCGATTTCAAACCACACCGCCGACGCATCCAGCTGCGCCAGCACCGCGGCGCCGGCATTGGCCAGGACGTATGCGAAACCGCCGCCCAGTTCCGGCGCGGTGACGAAATCGCCTTCGGCGCCGAACTTGCGCGCGCCGGCGCTGTAGTAGCCAAGGCCCGGATAATACAGCGCAAGTTCCATGTATCTGGCGAATGAAATCGCGCCGCCTTCCTGCGCGATGGCCGCGTGCATGATGTCTTTGAGCTGATTGCTGTGGCTCAGTGCCTCAGCCGAAGGGGATGGCAGATCCATCAGGGTCTCGCTGGTTATTTCCGCCCATTCAGGATACCTTGTTCAGGTCTTCATTAGAACCGGATCCGGCGCATGCATTCAGATTCCGCTGTGGTTTTCATTACCGGCGCCGGCAAGCGGGTGGGCGCCGCCTTGGCCCGCGATCTGCACGGGCGGGGCTTCGCCGTCGCCCTGCATTACCGCAGCGCCCAACCGGAGGCCGAGGCGCTTGCCGCCGCACTGAACGCCATCCGGGCCGGCAGTTGCCTGCTGCTGCAGGCCGATCTTGGCGACCGTGCGCAGCGCGATGCGCTGGTCCCGCACATCATCGCGCACTTCGGCCGTCTGGATGTGTTGATCAACAACGCCAGCAGCTTCTCGCCGACCCCGATCGGCGCCAGCAGCGACGCGCACTGGGACGACCTGTTCGACTCTAACGCGCGCGCGCCGTTTTTCCTCAGCCAGGCCGCCGCGCCGTTCCTGCGCCGGCAGCAGGGCTGTATCGTCAACATCGCGGATATTTTCGGCCAAACGCCGAAACCCCAGCACACGCTATACTGCATGGCCAAGGCGGCACTGATCATGATGACCAAATCCCTGGCCTTGGAACTGGCGCCTGACGTGCGCGTCAACGCCATCGCGCCGGGCGCCATCCTGTGGCCGGAAAGCGGCAAACCGGATGCCGAGAAGGACGCCATCGTGCAGGCCACCCCGCTGGCGCGCATGGGCGATGTCGACGACATCTGCCAAACCGCCGCCTGGCTGATCGAACAAGCCAGGTTCACCACCGGCCAAGTGATCGCCGTGGATGGTGGCCGTTCACTTAGCTGATTCAGGTACTGGCAGTTCGTTAGGCGTAAAATGCGTTTATCGACACCAAGAGCGACCATAGATGAAATCATCCCTTCTCTCCACCGCATTGCTGGCACTGGCTTTGGCAGGCGTTGCCTATTCCGCTGAGAAACCCGATCTGCGCTTTGGCAATGCCTGGGTGCGCGCCACGCCGCCGAACGCGCGGGTGGCAGGCGGGTTTCTCCGCATTGAAAACACGGGGAAATCAGGCGATCGCCTGATTTCCGCCAGCACCGACGCAGCCGCCAGCGCGGAGATCCACGAGATGACCATGCAGGGCGACATCATGCAGATGCGTCAGCTGACCGAAGGCCTGGCCATTCCGGCCAAACAGACCGTGACCCTGAAACCGGGCGGATTGCACCTGATGCTGATTGCGCCTAAGCAGGCGATCACCGAGGGCCAGAAAGTGAAAATCACCCTGCTGTTCGAAAAAGCCGGCAGCCGCACTATCGAGTTTACCGCCCATAAACAGGCGCCGACCGACGGAAGCAAACCGCAGCCGCATTGATGCCTGTTTAAAAGAATTCCCGCCCTCTTTACCGTGTCATGACTTCCAGCCGGATGCCATTAACGGCGCATTAACGTTAGCCGCGCCATAATCGAATCCATCACCCTATAAATCCCGAGGATTGCCCATGACCCCGAACGAACAGCAGTCGATTCTCGCCATCAGTCTGATGGCCGCCTTCAGCGACGGCGACAAGGACGTTCGCGAACGCGAGCAGATCAGGACAATCGCCGAGGGCCTGGCGCCGGGCGGCGACTTCAACCTGCCGGCGCTGTATCAGGACGTTCTGCTGAAACGCCGTTCGCTGGAAGACAGCGCATCGGCGCTGGAAAGTACCGAGTCGCGCCAGCTGGCCTATGAAATGGCGGTCTGCGTGTGTGACGCCGACGGCGTGCGCAGCGCCGCCGAAAACGCGTTTCTTGAGCGCCTCAGCACCGCGCTCGCGCTCGATGCAGGTCAGGCGCAGACTTTCGCGGAAACCGCCGATGAACTGGCCGCCGTTCCGCTGTCCGCCACCATGGTCAGCGTGAAAACATTCAGTGCGGTCGACACCGACGAGCTTGACCGGAGTGTGTTGAACTACGCCATCCTCAACGGCGCGCTTGAACTGCTCCCGGAATCACTGGCCTCGATGGCCATCCTGCCGCTGCAGATGAAGATGGTGTACGGCATCGGAAAGGCCTACGGCTATGAACTCGACCGGGGTCACATCAAGGATTTCGCAGCAACGCTCGGCATCGGCCTGACCGGCCAATATGTGGAGCAGATGGGCCGCAAGCTGTTCGGCGGACTGCTCGGCAAACTCGGCGGCGGCCTGCTGGGCGGCATCGGCAGCGAAGCGACCGGCGCGGCGTTCTCGTTCGCCACCACCTATGCGCTGGGCAAAGTGGCCCAGCAGTATTACGCAGGCGACCGCAGCATCGATGCGGCCGAACTCAAGCAGGTGTTCGCCGGCATGCTGTCGCAGGGCAAGCAGCTGCAGGCGCAGTATTCCGGCCAGATCCGCGAAAAAGCGCAGAGCATCGACCTCAGCCAGCTGGTCGGCATGGTCAAAAGCAAGTAAGCCTTTATTCGAACCGACGGGCGCTTGACCGGTCTGCACGGCCGGCCGACAATGCCTTTAACGCCCTATCAGGGCCACTGCTATACCCCACACGGAATAACCCACTGATGATCCGCAGCTTACGCCTTACCCCGCTCGCCCTCTTGCTCACGCTGGCCGCCGGCACCGCCCACGCCGAGCTGGCCCTCGATATACCGTTCGCCAAGGAATCCATCCAGTGCAGCTATGTCATGCTGGTGCTCGCCGACGCCAACCAGGACACCGCCGTGAAGAAGGCCTATACCGACGTCGCCGAAATCCTGGTTGAGGCGGCCACCAACGCCAGCGGCAAGAACTCCGCGCTGATGATGTCATGGCAGACCGAGGGTGAGAAAGACCTTCAGAAAGGCGGCGACGCCCGGTTCCAGCAGCGCGTGGAAACCTGCAGGGCCTTTGTGCAGAACCAACACGAAAAACTGGGCAAGTACGCCGAAGGCTGAGCCGGAAACCCATCGGCTCGACCGACAACCCAGGCGCGGAAAGGCCTGGGTTTTTTGTTTCATCTGAAGCGGCATGCCCCCTCATCGGAAGCGGGTTTATGGCCGGGCCTAGGCCCTGGGTTGACTCAGATGCATAGTCATCAGGCTTTCCCCCCATCGCCGGATTCACGAAATCCGGCGCGATCTGCGCCAACGGGCCAAGCACGAAGGCATGCTTAAGCCCAGACCTATAAACTTGATGACATTAGGCACACATATTGATATGCTATGCAAATGAAACCATTTCGCTGGAATCACGATAAAAATGACGTTCTGAAGGCGGAGCGAGACATTTCCTTCGAGGAAATTGTCTTGGCTATTGAAGCCAACGGCATTTTGGATATGTATAGCCATCCGAACCAAGAAAAGTACCCAAATCAGCAGATTTTTATAGTGGCATTCAACAACTATATCTACCTTGTACCATTTGTTGAGGAGTCCGATTACTACTTTCTCAAGACCGTTATGCCAAGCCGCAAAGCAATGAAGCAGTATTTAACAAAGGAACAACGCCATGATAAAACTTGATAAATACGAACAAGACATACTCGAAAGTTATGAAAAAGGTGAGTGGGTATCAACAGCGCCAACGAAAGCTGATCTGAGCAAATTCAAGGCCGCCGCTTCCGCAACCTTCATCAAGGATCGTCGAATCAATATTCGTATATCCACGCCAGACTTGATGGATATTCAAGCGCGCGCGCTTGAAGAGGGCATCCCCTATCAAACTTTTATCGCCAGCGTTTTGCATAAATATGCGTCTGGACGTTTA
>DATMWF010000017.1:0-7392 GCA_035562675.1 Arenimonas sp.
TGAATAATCCGAGCCGTTCCGCCCCAACAGGGCCAGTTCGCCGTTCGGCAGGCTGGACACGAAGCCGGCCATGATCCGGATGTCCGTGCCGTCCTGGAAATCGACGGCGGCGAAGGCGGCGCGCGTGGCCGGAATATCCGCCACCGCATTCAGGTAGTCGCCTTGGCTCTTGACCAGCTGCGCGGCATCCAGCACCGTGCAACGTGCCTGCCGCGCCTGCAGCAGGGCCTGCATCAAGCGCACACTGAACTGCTCGCCGGCGCCCAGGATGCGGGCCTGGATGGAATCCGGACAATAGGACAGCAGACGGATGCCCTGCACATACTGGCCGACGGTTTCCAGATGCTGTTCGGTAAAGCGTTGCAGGGCATCGAACCGCCCATCATCCAACAACGGCTTGGCTGAATCGACCAATGCCTGCAGACGCCCGCGCATCTCATGAAGGTCGGCGCCGCAATCAGCGCCGGTCTTGGCCAAGTTGACCAGTCGCAGCAGGCTGTTGGTCACGCCCTGGGGCGCGGACAGTACCAGAATCAGCGGCTCGGCGATCGATTGCTGATGCACGATGTGGGCGACCTCGGCGAACCGTGCCGCCGATGCCAGCGAAGAACCACCGAATTTTAATACTTTCATCGGAAATGCACTCAATTCATTAATAAACCTTATAGATGAGTATGCATCCTGGGCATGGGCTTGGCATCACAGGGGATTTAATACTGGATTCAGCGCTGTTAATACTTCACTGCCGCCCGGCGTAAGGTTTTAAGTCCGTAAAATCAACAAAATAAGGTAAAATATGCGCTTTACCCAAGTCTTCGGAGCTGTCATGACCCACCCTGTATTGAGCGCACTCGGCCTTACCGCCACAGAATCCGGCACCTATCTGGGCCGTGGCGAATGGTCCACCACCACCGATGCCGGTGTGCTTGAGCCAGTCAATCCGAGCACCGGCGAGGTGATCGGCAAGGTGTACGCCTCCAGCGCCGCCGATTACGAAATCATCCTCGCGCGCGCCCAGGCCGCCTTTACCGTCTGGCGCAGCATGCCCGCGCCGAAACGCGGCGAAGCCATCCGCCTGTGCGCCGAAGCCCTGCGCGCCAACAAGGACGCCCTTGGCTCTTTGGTAGCCTTTGAAATGGGCAAAATCAAGCCGGAAGGCGACGGTGAAGTGCAGGAAATGATCGATATCGCCGACTTCGCGGTCGGCCTGTCGCGCCAGCTGTACGGCCTGACCATGCACTCGGAACGCCCGGGGCACCGCATGTACGAGCAATACCATCCGCTGGGCATCGTCGGCATCATTTCGGCGTTCAACTTCCCGGTGGCGGTATGGGCCTGGAATGCCTTCCTGGCCGGCGTCTGCGGCGACATCTGCATCTGGAAACCTTCGCCGAAGACCCCGTTCTCGGCCATCGCCTCGATGAAAGTCTGCAACGATGCGCTCAACAAAGCCGGTTTCCCGGATATCTTCTTCCTGTTCAACGACGGCGGCACCGATATCGCGCAGGGCTTCGTCGATGACAAACGCGTCGCGCTGATCAGCTTCACCGGTTCGACGCACGTCGGCCGCATGGTCGGCGAGCGCGTCGCCCGCCGCATGGGCCGCAGCCTGCTGGAACTGGGCGGCAACAACGCCATCATCATGGATGAAACCGCCGACCTGAAACTGGCCATTCCGGCCATCGTGTTCGGCGCCGTCGGCACCGCCGGCCAGCGCTGCACCACCACACGCCGCCTGTTCGTGCATGAGAAAATCCATGACGCCGTGGTCGAGAAGCTGGTCACCGCCTACAAACAGGTCGAAACCAAGATCGGCGACCCGACCCTGGCCACCACCCTGATGGGCCCGCTCAATTCGAAAGAGGCGGTCGCGCAGTTCCTGGCTGCCATCGACGGCGCCAAGAAGGCCGGCGGCACCGTGCTGACCGGCGGCAGCGCGATCGAAGGCCGCGGCAATTTCGTGCTGCCGACCATCATCGGCGGCATCAGCAACGCCAATGCCGTGGTACAGGCCGAAACCTTCGCGCCGATCCTGTATGTGATGAAGTTCTCCACGCTGGATGAGGCCATCGCCATGCAGAACGCCGTGCCGCAGGGCCTGTCGTCGGCGATCTTCACCCAGAACCTGAAAGCGGCGGAAGCCTTCCTGGCCTGTTCGGGTTCGGACTGCGGCATCGCCAACGTCAACATCGGCACCAGCGGCGCCGAGATCGGCGGCGCGTTCGGCGGCGAGAAGGAAACCGGCGGCGGACGCGAGTCCGGTTCGGATGCATGGAAAGTCTATATGCGCCGCCAGACCAACACCATCAACTACTCCGATTCGCTGCCGTTGGCCCAAGGCATCAAGTTCGACTTCTGACCATGTATGGCCTAGCCCGCCCCCTGCTGTTCTGTCTGGATGCCGAGCGCGCACATACGCTCGGCATGGCGGCGCTGGAAACGGCCTACCGCACCGGAATGAACCCGCTGCTGGCGGTCAAGCCGAAGCCGTTGCTGACCAAGGCCTTCGGCATCGAGTTTCCCAACCCGGTCGGCTGCGCCGCCGGGCTGGACAAGAACGGCGCGCACATCGATGCCCTGATGGCGCTGGGCTTCGGGTTCGTCGAAATCGGCACGGTCACACCGCGTCCGCAGGAAGGCAACCCGAAACCGCGCATGTTCCGCCTGCCGGAACACGAGGCGATCATCAACCGGCTGGGCTTCAACAACCTGGGCGTCGATGCCCTGGTCCGCAATGTCGAACGCTCCAAGCGTGAGGGCATCCTGGGCATCAACATCGGCAAGAACAAGGACACCCCGAACGAGCAGGCGGTCGATGATTACATCCACTGCCTGGAGCGCGTCTACGACCTGGCCGACTACATCACGGTCAACATCTCCTCACCCAACACCCAGGGACTGCGCGACCTGCAGAACGAAGACGCGCTGCGCAAATTCGTGCACGAGCTGCGCACCGCCCAGGAAGACCTGGCCAGCGTGCGCGGGCACCGCGTGCCGATGCTGGTCAAGATCGCGCCGGACCTGAGCGAAGCGGAGCTGGACGGCGTCGCCGAGGTATTCAACGCCGCCCGGATCGACGGCGTGATCGCCGGCAACACCACCGTCGACCGCGGCATGCTCGGCGCACACCCGATGGCCGCCCAGGTCGGCGGCCTGTCGGGCAGGCCCCTGTACGAGAAATCCACCACCACCCTGCGCCGCCTGCGCCTGCGCCTCGACGACAGCATCCCGATCATCGGCGTCGGCGGCATCAGCTCGGGCGCGGATGCGGTCGGCAAGGTTTCGGCCGGGGCGCAGCTGGTGCAGATCTACACCGGCTTCATCTACCATGGTCCGCAGCTCATCGGCGAGTGCGTGACCGCGCTGCGCCGGCGCAAGGAAGGCGTGGCCTGATGCACGAGCTGCAATGGGCCGAACAGGTATCATTGGCCGGACGCAACACGCTGCATGTGGCCGCCAAGGCCGCCGCCATGTGCGATGTCAGGCGGCTGGACCTGCTGCCGCACGCGTTCGAACTGGCCGAGGCCAAGGGCATGGAAGTCCTGGTGCTGGGCGAAGGCAGCAATGTGCTGTTTGCGGCCGATTTCCCGGGACTGGTGCTGTGCATCACCGCCAACGGCTGCTCGGTCATCGAGCAGACCGCAGACAGTGCGTTGATCCGCGCCGAAGCCGGCATGCTCTGGAACGACCTGGTGCACTGGAGCCTGGCACGCGGCTGGAACGGTCTGGAAAACATGGCGCTGATCCCCGGAACCGTCGGTGCCTGCCCGATCCAGAACATCGGCGCCTACGGCGTCGAAGTCGCCGAGTTCATCGAAACCGTCGAAGCCTATAACCGCCTTACCGGGCAGACCAAGCGCCTGCCCAACAGCGCGTGCGCGTTCGGCTACCGCGACAGCCGTTTCAAGCGCGAACGCGACGAATGGGTGATCACGGCGGTCGAGTTCCGCCTGAGCAGAAGCCGCGCCCTGAAAATGAACTATGCCGGCGTGCCGGAAGAGCTGGCCGCGATGGGCGTCGAATCCCCGAAGGCCGTGCATCTGGCCGAGGCGATCAGCCGGATCCGCAGCCGCAAGCTGCCCAATCCGGCGCTGATCGGCAATGCCGGCAGCTTCTTCAAGAACCCGGTGCTGCCCGATGCGCAGGCCGCCGACCTGAAAGCACAGTACGCCGCACTGCCGGTTTTCCCGTCCGGACAGGCCGGCTTCAGCAAGCTATCGGCCGCCTGGCTGATCGAGCAGGCCGGTTGGAAAGGCTATCGCCAAGGCGACGCCGGCATCGCCGCGCAGCACGCCTTGGTGCTGGTCAACCACGGCCACGCCAGCGGCCAGGAACTGCTGCAGGTCGCCCGCCAGGTGGTCGCCTCCGTCAAGGAAAAATTCGGCATCACCCTCGAGCCTGAACCGCGCATACTCGGTGCCGATTTTTGATTCCCGACAGGCACCGCCATCCGATTGCCCGCGCGGTGCTGTTGATGGTGTTCAGCACGGTGCTGTTCGGTCTGATGGCGGTCTGCATCCGGCTGGCGTCGAAAACCCAGCATCCGTTTGAAATCGCGTTCTTCCGCAACTTCTTCGGCCTCGCGTTCACCCTGCCGCTGTTCATCCGGCACGGCCCCTCGATCCTGAAAACCGAAAAACTGCCGCTGTATGCGCTACGATGCCTGATTGGCATCATCGGCATGCTGGCCGGATTCTGGGCCATCGTGCACCTGCCGCTGGCGCAGGCCGTGGCCATTTCCTATTCCACGCCGATGTTCGTCACCATCGGCGCCGTGCTGGTGCTCGGCGAAGTGGTGCGTGCCCGGCGCTGGATGGCTGTGCTGGTCGGTTTCATCGGCGTCGTCATCCTGCTCCACCCCGGCGCCGACAGCTTCAGCATGGCCTCCCTGGCGGCGCTGCTGGCGGCGGTGATGAGCGCCAGCGTGGCGATCTCCATCAAATTCCTGGCCCGCACCGAAAAACCGGACGCCATCGTGATCTACACCACCCTGCTGTGGGTACCGATGTCCCTGCTGCCGGCACTGATGGTCTGGCAGACGCCCAGCGGCATCGCCTGGCTGTGGCTGGTGCTGTGCGGCCTGTTCGGCACCGTGGCGCACATGTGCTGGACGCGCGCCCTGCAGCTCGGCGACGCCTCGATGCTGACACCGATCAGTTTCCTGCAGGTGCTGGTGGTCGGCGCTTTCGGCTACTGGCTGTTCGACGAGCCGGTCGACCGTTACACGCTGCTGGGCGCTTCGATCATCTTCGCTTCCACGATCTACATCGCGCACCGTGAAACCCGCCTGGCCAAGCCGACCATCACCGACCCGCTGATCCAATCGGAAACCCAGCAGCGCTGATGCGTGCGCCGCCGGTTTTCGGCTACACTTGAAGCATTCAATCAGGGGAATGGCACATGGGCGGAATGTTTTTTCTGGCGTTGGCCGCGGTCGCGGTGATCTGGGCGGTGACGGCATACAACGGCCTGGTCGGCCTCAAGCACAACGTGAGCAAGGCATTCGCCAACATCGACGTGCTGCTCAAGCAGCGTCACGATGAACTGCCGAAGCTGGTCGAGGTCTGCAGGCAGTACGCCCAGTTCGAGCAGAGCACGCTGGAAAAAGTGATGCAGGCACGCTCGGCGGTGTTCGCCGCCAGCCAGAGCCGCAACATCGACGCCCTGGGCGCCGCCGAATCGCAGCTGCGCAACGGCATCGGGCAGATCTTCGCGGTCGCCGAGGCCTATCCGGAGCTGAAGGCGAACGAGAACTTCAGGCACCTGCTCGAGCGCATCACCGCGATGGAAAACACCATCGCCGACCGCCGCGAGTTCTACAACGATTCGGTCAACCTCAACAACGTGCGCATCGAACAGGTCCCGGACACCTTCATCGCCCGGCTGTTCGGCTTCGGACCGTTCAAGCTGCTGAAATTCAGCACCGAACAGACCGCTGACGTCGACCTGTCGAAGCTGTTCAAGTCCTGACCTGATTCCGCATGCTTTCCTGGTCAGGAAAAGGCCTGGATATCGGCCTGAACATGGGCTCGCGCCTGCTGTGGGAAGAGGCCGGCTGGTCGGTGGCCAGCGCATTCGGCATCTACGCCGCGCTGCGCACCGGGTTGCCGGTGTTCGCTTTCGCCGCCGCCGCAGTCAGCCTGTGGGCCTGGACGCAGAGCCGCCGCCATTACCGGGCCATCGACGACATCCCGACCGCCAGGCTTTCATCCGCCCCGCAGGGCCAGGTGGAGCTGTCCGGCCGCGGTGAAATCATGCCCGAGTATCCGGTGGTCAGCCCACTGACCGCACTGCCCTGCCTGTGGTTCGACTTCAAGGTCGAGAAAGGCCAGGGCAAGCAGCGCCGCATCATCCGGCAAGGCACCAGCGAAATGCCGTTCGCCCTGCGCGATGACGGCCAGAGCGCGATGGTGCTGCCCGAGGGTGCCCGCGTGATCTCACGGCACAGCCAGACCTGGCGCCGCGGTGATGAGACATACACCGAATCGGTGCTGCTGAAAGACGAACCGCTGTATGTGCTGGGCGAGTATGTGCACGACTGGGTTGAATCCAACGGCCACAGCCTGGACAAACAGGCCGGCGCCCTGCTGCAGGAATGGAAAGACGACCAGCCGGCACTGAAGGCCCGCTTCGATGCCGACGGCAACGGCCTGATCGATATGCATGAATGGGAAACCGCGCGCCGGCAGGCGCAGCAGGATGTCATCAGCGGCCGGCAAGTGCCCCTGAATACCGCGAAACAATGCATCCGCAAGCCGTCTTTCGGCGGCCCGTTCATCATCTCCAACTATTCCGCGCAGCAGCTGGCCGGCCGTTTCCGGCGCTGGGCCTGGCTGCATCTGGCGGTGTTCCTGATGGCGCTGGTGGTAGCCGCCAAAGTCTGAACAGGTTCAGCGCGGGGCGTATTTTGCCTGTACGTAGCCATCAATGATCGCCACGAACTCCTGCGCGATGTTTTCGCCGCGCAGGGTCATCTTCTTTTCGCCGTCGATGAACACCGGCGCGGCCGGGGATTCACCGGTGCCCGGCAGGGAGATGCCGATGTCGGCATGCTTGGATTCGCCCGGTCCGTTGACGATGCAGCCCATCACCGCCAGGGTCAGGTGCTCGGCGCCCGGGTGGGTGATCTTCCATTCCGGCATTTTCGCGCGCACGTGTTCCTGCACGGTTTTCGCCAGTTCCTGGAAGAACTCGGAGGTGGTTCGGCCACAGCCCGGACAGGCGGTGACCAGCGGCGTGAACGCGCGCAGGCCCATGGTCTGCAGCAGTTCCTGCGCCACGATGACCTCCTGCGTGCGCGAGGCGCCCGGTTCAGGCGTCAGCGAGATGCGGATGGTGTCCCCGATGCCTTCCTGCAGCAGCACCGCCAGCGCGGCGGTGGACGCCACGATG